>CAYFUP010000061.1:0-16853 GCA_964346235.1 uncultured Bacteroidales bacterium
GGAGCCCTCATGGATATCTCATATCTTTGTTGTGCACAATAGCGAAAGAGGGGCTCATAAGAATTTTTATTTGAATTAATAATAGAAAATAATATTCATAGTAAAATAAAAAAGTTCAACATTCAATTAATTTAATTGTTCATGAGCGGGTTATAATATCCCCATTATTTATTTCTCCAATAACCGTTCAAGCTCATCAAATACCAGTTCCTGTTCAAACCCTTTGCTCATGGCAAACCGCATCAGTTTGGCTTTCCGTTGATACTGGTTTTTGTCTGTAATGCTTTTGTTTTTTTCTGCCAACAATTCTCTCAATATGGAAATGTAAGTCTCCTCATCAATTCCATCCAGGGCATCCTGAATGAAGGCTTCAGGAATTCTTTTTTGCCGGAGGTGGTATTTGATTTTGATTTTGCCCCATTTGTTGATTTTCCACTTGTCATTCACAAAAAACGATGCAAACCTGCTTTCATCTACAAATTTTTCCTGTATAAGTGTTTCCATAAGGACTTCCTTTTCCTTATCTGAAAGCGCATATTTGATCAGCTTTTTTTCAATGTCATGTCTGCACATTTCCTGTTTGCTGCAGATTTCCTCCATCCTTGAAAGCGCATTCCTATAGGCTGACGCGGATTGTTCGTTCATGCATTATTAAATTTATGTTAAACAATTTATTTTCGATTAAATGTAATAATTATGGTGAACCCTTCATTGTCAAATGAGCAATATATTTTCAAACAAACTGATTTGTTTCAAACCTGACCCCTTACATTAGTTCCATCAAGAAATTCCGGTTGCCCGATGGCCTTTAGCATTCTGGGTTTCCCATTGATATCCTTTCTTATCTGAATGTCACGGCAATGGTATTCCGAAAATAAATGCTCCACCTCAGCATGCAGGTTCTCATGTATTTCTGCATAGATCATGCCTGCCGGCTTAAGTGCATGCGCCGCAAAATCAAGTATTTTTCTGTAAAACAACATGGGATCATTGCTTTCTACAAATAATGCCAAATCAGGCTCATATTCCGTAATGTTTTTAGATAATCGGTTTTTATCCCGTTCTGGGATGTAAGGTGGGTTGCTGACCAGGATATCCAAAGCAGTGAACCCGCAACTTTCTTTTCTCCCGGAAGGACGCTTATTATCAAATAAAGAAGGCCAGGGATCTGTGATGTCCATTTCTATAAAACTCACCGGCACATGGTGATATTCTGCGTTTTTCCTGCTCATTTCCAGTGCTTCTCTTGAAATATCCCCTGCGAAAACCTGGCAGGAAGGCAGGTGCTTAGCCAAAGCGATGGCAATGCATCCACTGCCTGTACCCACATCAAGTATATTAAGTGATTTATCCTGATTATCCTGAATGATCCAGTCAACCAGCTCTTCTGTCTCAGGCCTTGGAATCAACACGTGTTCGTTTACAAAAAATGTCATTCCATAAAAACAGGTGTGACCGAGTATATATTGAATGGGTTTATATTGCTTTAACTGGAACACCATCTCCTTTATCGTTTCGAGCTTATCCTTCGATATTTGCTCTTGCATGTTCATCAGGACTTTGCTTTTCGGATAACCCAACACGGTTTCAAAAATCAGAAATGCCATGGCCTGAACTTCATTTCTGGAATAAAAATCGGACAATTCGTTTTTCATATCATCAAATTGGCCTTTAATTGTATATTTTTGTGCCATCATAAAACGAGAAATTACAGGTTCAAACGATGCTTCGTAACAAAGATAATATTTATATGAGACGTTGTTTTGAATTGGCCAGGCAAGGTTTGGGAAATGTAATGCCCAATCCCCTTGCCGGGTCTGTGATTGTTGCACATGATAACATTATCGGGGAAGGATTCCATATTAAATACGGTGACTATCATGCAGAAAAAAATGCCATCCGGGCCGTAAAGGACAAATCCCTTTTGAAGGATTCCACCATATATGTTAATCTCGAACCATGTGCTCATCATGGACTTCAACCCCCATGCGCCGACTTGATTGTGCAATCAAAAATACCACGGGCGGTCATCAGCAACATCGACACCAATGAGAAAGTATCAGGGAAAGGCATTGAAAGATTAAAAAAAGACGGTGTTGAAGTCATAACAGGAGTTCTCGAGTCAGAAGGAAGAGAACTTAATAAGCGGTTTTTCACATTTCACGAAAAAAAACGTCCTTATATTATTTTAAAATGGGCTCAAACATCAGATGGATTTATTGATTATGAGCGGGAATGCCATGCTCCCATCAAACCTACCTGGATTACCGATGAGTTCTCAAAAAAGCTGGTCCATAAATGGAGAAGCGAAGAAGCGGCCATCATGGTGGGCAGAAATACCGCAGAAAAGGACAACCCGCGGCTCACCAACCGGGAATGGTATGGCAAATCGCCGGTAAGGATATTAATTGACAAACAACTCAAAATTAAACAGGATTTTCATATATTCGATCAATCGGCACCAACCGCTATATTTAATGAGAGCAGGGATGAGAGCAGTCATCATATAGAATTCAAAAAAATTGATTTTAATGATGACCCCTTAAAAAAGACAGCAAGGCATCTTTACGAAAAAAAGCTTCAATCCGTGATCATTGAAGGCGGTGCTCAATTGTTGCAAAGCTTTATTGATGAAAACTTATGGGATGAAGCGCGGGTTTTTACCGGTTTGTCCTGTTTTCATGCGGGTGTTACTGCTCCCGTGCTGAAAGATGACCCTATTGAAAACATGTATATAAAAAACATCAGACTTAGTATTTTCAGAAACAGAAAAAAGCATCCATGACCAAAAAAGGCATCTGGGTATTGACATTCATCATGTTTTTTGCGATGATCAGTTTGATTATCGTGCAGATATACTGGATTAAGCAAGCCATAAAGCTCAATGAGCAGCAATTTAATCAGCTTGTCAACAGGGCTTTGAATGACATGGCCAAAGAAATCGAAAAACAACAAACCGTTTTTTATATACAAAACCATATGGATCATCATCATCTGCCGGGATCAGGTGAAGATTCAACGAGAACATTTACAGATACACAAATACAGCATTATATCGATTCGATTCGCATCATTCGCATGCAATCGCTGCTGGAAGAAAGCAATGAGAATCAAAGCACAGACGGAATCATCGAAGATTTCGGTTCTTCATTAAAAACAGGCCGTGAGGAAAGAACTGCTTTCATTGAAAAATTAATCAAACAACTCTACCAGGCCGACGTCGCATTAAGCAACAGGATTTCACAAAATGAAATAGCGCAAATCATTGATGAGGTTCTTACCAATTACCGGATCGATCTTGACTATGAATATGCCATTGCAGATGATCAAGATGAATACATCTACCGATCAGGCGAATACAGGGAAAATGGTTCGGAGAAGCATCATGCACAGCTGCTTTTTCCGGATAACATTTTTGCTTCGGAGAAATACATCCGGATTTACTTTCCGGAAGAAAAAAAACACGTGTATGCTTCTCTGGGATTCATGTCAGTTTCTTCCATCATACTCAGCATTATCATCATCATCACATTTTCAGTAACCTTGTACATTATTTTCAGACAAAAAAAGTTTTCTGAAATCAAAAACGATTTTGTCAACAACATGACCCATGAGCTTAAAACTCCGATTTCCACCATCTCCCTGGCTTCCCAGATGTTAAAAGATCCTTCCCTGCCGCCTGATAAAAAGAACCTGGATTACATCAGCAGCATCGTGGATGATGAATCACGCCGGTTAAGCCTCCAGGTTGAAAAAGTCCTGCAAGTGGCTGTATTTGAACGGGGAAAAGTAAACCTGAAGCTCAAACCGGTCAATATTCATGATCTTGTCACAAGACTGGTAAAAACCTTTGAAATTCATCTTAATAACAAGAACGGCATTGTGATAAAACAATTAAAATCTGCCAATCCGGTGAAATACATTGATGAATTGCATTTCACCAATATCATATATAATTTGCTGGATAATGCGGTAAAATATTCACCGGATAAACCCGAGATAGTTATAAGAACAAAGGGAACAAATCCGTTTATATTATCAATAAGCGATAATGGAATAGGAATATCCGGGGAAAACATTTCAAAGGTCTTTGATAAGTTTTATCGTGTGCCCACGGGCAATGTGCATAACGTAAAAGGATACGGACTGGGTTTAACCTATGTAAAAAAAATGGTGGAAGCCCACAACGGACAAATACATGTTGAAAGTCAAACCGGAAACGGAAGTACATTTATCATTCAATTGTTTGATAACCAAAATAACCATATGAGCTAATGGAACGAACTAAAATTCTGTTGGTAGAAGATGATGAAAACCTTGGGGGGTTGCTCAGACAATACCTCCAGGCCAAAAATTTTGAAGCTGACCTGTATGTGAATGGAAAGGACGGATTCGACGCTTTTATCAATAAGCGTTATGATTTATGCGTACTGGATATTATGATGCCTGTGAAAGACGGATTTTCGCTGGCCAGGGAGATTCGTGCCATCAACAGTGATATACCCATCATCTTTCTCACTGCCAAAAGCATGAAAGAAGATATTCACCAGGGATTTAAAATAGGTGCTGATGATTACATTACCAAACCTTTTAGCATGGAAGAGTTTTTACTGCGAATTGAAGCCATTCTGAGGAGGACGAAAAACATGAAGGGGAGCAATACTTCCCATTTTAAACTGGGAAAATATACATTTGATTCTGAAAACCGCACGCTTTCATACAACGGCAGTGAAAAAAAGTTAACCACCAAGGAAAGTGAACTATTAAAGCTTTTTTGTACCTATCAGAATGAAGTGCTGGAAAGAGATTTTGCACTGAGGGCAATCTGGTCAGATGACTCCTATTTTAATGCAAGAAGCATGGATGTGTATATTACCAAATTGCGCAAATACCTCTCGGATGAGCCCTCGGTTGAAATTGTAAACGTGCATGGCAAAGGATTCAAATTAAGAATTGATTGATGATTGGTTAGTTTTCTTAGTGACACTAGTTAGCTTTCTTATGATTACTATATATCTGCAGCCTTCACACGTAAATGCCGTTTATAATGATCATAATAGGTAAATGCTGTGTCGAATTCCCATATCCATTCTTTCACAAAGGCAGATGGCGGTATATCAGCATACATAAGTCTGTTTTCCCTGACCAGCCAATCATTCCTGTCATACAAATATTCTGCGGTTTCAGTGATCAGGCAGGTTTTTTTTGCGGGCAGCAAATCGAGGTGTTGCTGCTGTATCTTTCGTGAAATCAAATCATCGTTACTATTTTTCTTTGAAGATTTCTTTTTGTTTTTCTTGAGCAGCGGTATTTCCAATTGTGTTAACAAATTGGCTGAGATTATAAAATCCGCCTGACTCAAAAGGCTGATGAAACGGGCAGAAGAACCTTGCTGAAATGAAGTATGGAAAGCTGAGGATGAAACCTCAAGCAGATCAATATTTTCGACCCATACATTCTCAAACTTTTTTATCCGGTGAATAATTTGTGGCGGGTGAACAATATCTATGAGATATACCATATTGAACATAGCCGAAAGCGCTTCCAGCGGGATATCCAAAAGCCAGCCGCTTCCTAAAACCATGGCCGTTCCTTTATGCTTATTATGGGCCGAGTCCAGAATAAAACTTTTGGTATTCTCCAGGTGAACAGCCCAGGTACCAGTCTCCCGCAGGTACCTTTTAACAATGCCTCGCTGGTTTCTTTGGTATTCCAGCTTTTTTAAAAATTTTAGATGCAAGGTCATAAAAGCATTTATTCAAGTTCTATCCGTTGGGCAGGAAAATGATTTCGCTTTTATAAAAATAGACGGCACACAAATAATTGATAAAGGCCAAAATGAGTGCATGCGGTTTGACTTTTACATAGTGGCTCTAAGAAAACGTCAATAACTGCGTTGTGCTCACCTTAAGCACCAGTCATTTACGACCAGTAAACTCCTGGCACTTAAGGCTTGCATGCCTTGTTCTTGACGCCTTCTTAGAACCACTTTAGCATAATTTGTTAGTTTTCTCACATACACTACAAAAGTGTAAACAATTGTTTTTAAACGTTTTAATTGCAGCTTAGTGACACTACATATCCTTGAAAAAAGTTTTCTGAAAGAATAATATGGTAAAGACCCCTGTGGTAATGGCCGTATCGGCCACATTAAATATGGGCCTGAAAAAAATAAAATGCCTCCCTCCCCAGAAAGGAAACCAATCGGGCAAGTGGGTATTGATGACAGGAAAGTAAAGCATGTCCACGACCCGCCCATGCAATAAGGTGGAATAGCCTCCCCCTTCAGGAAACAATGATGCCAACTGGTAATAACTTTCATTAAAAATCACTCCGTAGAAAACACTGTCAATGATATTGCCGATGGCTCCGGCTAAAATCAGAGATACGCTGGCAATAAAACCTTTCGGCATATCTTTTTTAACCAGCTGAAATAAATAGTAGGCGATGGCAATCACTGCCACAATCCTGAAAAGGGTGAGAAACAGTTTGCCATATTCGCCCGCAAACTCAAAGCCAAAAGCCATGCCGTTGTTTTCAGTAAAATGAATGCAAAACCAGTCACCCAATACCTTGAATTCCTCCCCCAGCATCATGTTTGTTTTCACGATTATTTTTGAGACCTGATCAATCAACAATACTGTAAATAATATGACAAATGGGATGTGATGTTTCTTCATGACTTAAAATATTTTTCATAAAAAAAATGATTGGCACATACCAATCATTTTATTAATACTATTAAGGCTCAGTTAATTCTTATTTCTGGTTGATTTTTGCATCAATACTCAAGGTTGCATGCGGCACGGCGCGCAATCTTTCTTTTGGGATTAACTTACCCGTCTCCCGGCAAATGCCATAAGATCTGTTTTCAATCCGTACCAGGGCTGCTTCCAGGTGTTGAATAAATTTCAACTGACGCTGGGCAAGCTTTCCTGCTTCTTCTTTTGATAACGTTGAAGCACCTTCTTCAAGCACCTTAAAGGTCGGAGAAGTATCTTCCGTATCATTGCTCTCGCTATGCGTTATTGCATTCCTTAAGGCTTCATAATCCTTTTTTGCATTATTCAGTTTCTGCAGGATTATCTGTTTAAATTCAGCCAGTTCTTCATCACTGTATCTCACTTTTTCTGCCATTTCCGTATATTTTTAATAAGAATTGCAAATATAATATAAATTTTAAAATTTTTATCCGCTTTTTAACCTGTTAATGGCTATGAAT
Source organism: uncultured Bacteroidales bacterium (assembly GCA_964346235.1). Classification (GTDB taxonomy): domain Bacteria; phylum Bacteroidota; class Bacteroidia; order Bacteroidales; family CAYFUP01; genus CAYFUP01. Next base: position 7,223 of record CAYFUP010000061.1, read on the forward strand.
GAATGGATTTCGTCATCCATTTCTATTTTTTTTGCGTTGTTTCCTTTTATTTCATTGACCATTTCAACATTCTGGGCCAGTGTTTGTTCACAAATATAGTTGTTATAATTTTCTATGGCACCATCAATATCCTTATGTTTCACCAGTTTAATGTTAATTTTATCTGTGACTTCAAAACCACTTTCTTTCCTGAGATTCTGGATCCGGTTCACCAGCTCCCGGGCTATTCCTTCCTGTCTTAATTCTTCGCTGACCTTGATATCAAGGGCTACGGTTAGCTTGCCATCACTGGTAACAAGCCAGCCAGGAATATCCTCTGATACAATTTCAACTTCATTCAAATGTATTGTATATTCTTCCCCTTTGGCCTGGATGTTCAGTTGTCCTTCATTTTCCAGCTTTGTGATATCTTCCTGACTCAAATCGCTGATATATGCTGCGATATTTTTCACATTTTTTCCAAACCTTGGCCCGAGCATTTTATAGTTGGGTTTAATCTTTTTAATCAAGATCCCTGAGGTGTCGGTAATGTATTCAATGTCTTTTACATTGACTTCCGTTAAAATCAGGTTTTTTACATTTTCGAACTTTTGAATTAAATCATTATTCACGATAGGAACAAGAATTTTGCTTAAGGGCTGGCGGACTTTAAGGTTTACTTTTCTTCTCAGGCTCAAAATCATGGAAGAGACTTTCTGGGCAATCAGCATTTGCTCCTCCAAATCCTTATCAATGACACCCTGGTTATAATCCGGCAAATATACAAGGTGTACTGATTCCTCATCATATTTTCCCGACACCTCCACCAAATCCCTGAACAGCAAATCGGAATAAAAGGGTGCTACCGGTGAAGAGAGAATGGCCACTGTTTCAAGACAGCTATATAAGGTTTGATAAGCGGCTATCTTATCCCGGTTATATTCACCCCCCCAAAAGCGTTTCCTGTTCAGCCGGACATACCAGTTGCTCATATCTTCAATGACAAAATTTTGAATCAGGCGACCTGCTCTTGTTGGCTCATAATTGTCATAGGCCTGCCTTACCTCTTTTATCAGCGTGTTTAAAAGGGAGAGAATCCAACGGTCGATTTCCGGTCTGTCATCCATAGGAACTTCTTCCTCTTCAAACCTGAATTCATCCACATTGGCATATAATGAGAAAAAGGAATAGGTATTATACAAAGTTCCGAAGAATTTACGCCTGATCTCATCCACCCCTTTTGGGTCGAACTTCAGGTTATCCCAGGGCTGGGCATTGGTTATCATATACCACCTTACCGCATCGGCCCCGTACTGCTCAATGGTGTTGAAAGGATCAACCACATTGCCGAGTCGCTTGGACATCTTATTGCCGTTCTTATCAAGCACTAATCCATTGGAAATGATATTTTTATAAGCTACGGAATCAAACAGCATACCGGCGATGGCATGCAGGGTAAAAAACCAGCCACGGGTCTGATCCACTCCTTCCGCAATAAAATCAGCCGGGAATTTTGAATTAAAAATGTCTTTGTTTTCAAAAGGATAATGCAACTGGGCATATGGCATGGCGCCGGAATCAAACCATACATCTATGAGATCCTGTTCACGGTACATGGGTTTTCCGTTTTCCGAAACCAGTATAATATTATCCACAAAAGGCCGGTGCAAATCAAACAGATTATAATTCTCATCAGAAAAATGTCCCGGGACAAATCTTTCAAGGGGATTGTTTTCCATGTAACCTGCAGTCACTGATTTGTCGATCTCATCCTTCAGCTCCTTCACAGAACCGATGCACATAAAATCTGACCGGTCCTCCGAAACCCAAATAGGCAAAGGTGTACCCCAGTAACGAGAGCGGGAAAGGTTCCAGTCCACCAGGTTCTCCAGCCATTTTCCAAACCTTCCGGTACCGGTAGATTCAGGTTTCCAGTTAATGATATTGTTTAATTCGATGAGCCTGTCTTTTTTGGCCGTGGATTTAATAAACCATGAATCAAGCGGATAATACAACACCGGCTTATCAGTCCGCCAGCAATGCGGATAATTATGTACGTATTTTTCAATCTGGAACGCTTTGTTGTCCTTTTTCAGCATCACAGAGATATCCAGGTCCACAGAAGGATCTTTCCCGGTAAGGTTTTCATCATAATCATTTTTTACATACCTTCCTTCGAAGTTTTTATAAGTGGACAGGTTTACATGGTTTTTAACAAATCCTTTGTCCAGTTCATCCAACGGAAAGAATCTCCCGGCTTTGTCCACGAGGGGATTTGCCTGCTGGTTTTTGTCATACACAATGAGCGGGACAATCTGATATTGTTTGGATATCTTATAGTCATCTTCACCAAAGGTAGGCGCAATGTGTACAATGCCGGTACCTTCTTCCGTGGTGACAAAATCCCCGGTCACCACTTTGAATGCCTTTCCTTCAGGGGTAACCCAGTTAATAAGCTGATGATAATTCAGCCCGGCAAGTTCCTGTCCGCTGCATTCGCCAATTACCTCATACGGAACTTTTTTATCCCCGACATTATAATCAGACAGGGCCAGTTTTTTGTTTTTAGGGTTAAAATACTGCGAAAACCGTTCCTTTGATAAAATCACGGTAATGGGCTGGCCGGTATATACGTTAAAAGTCCTTACTTTAAGATATTTTAAATCTTTTCCGACAGCCAGGGCGGTATTGGAGGGCAATGTCCAGGGAGTGGTTGTCCATGCCAGGATATAGAGACGGGTATCTATGTCCTCAAAAAGGAGACGGGACTGCTCATCCTGGATAATTTCAAATTGGGCGACGACCGTGGTGTCTTTTACATCCCGGTAGCAACCAGGCTGATTGAGTTCATGACTGCTTAGTCCGGTTCCTGCTGCAGGAGAATAAGGTTGAATGGTATAGCCCTTATAAAGCAAGTCTCTGTTAAACAGTTCTTTCAACAGGTACCATACCGTTTCAATATACCGGTTATCATAGGTGATATACGGATCATCCATGTTGATCCAATAACCCATCTTATCGGTTAAATCAGCCCAAATATCCGTAAATTTCATCACTTCCTGCCGGCATGTCTTGTTATATTCTTCTACCGATATTTTCTTGCCAATATCTTCTTTGGTGATATTCAGGGCTTTTTCCACACTCAGCTCTACAGGCAGGCCATGCGTATCCCAGCCGGCTTTCCTTTCCACACAATATCCCTGTATGGTTTTATACCTGCAAATGATGTCTTTGATGGTTCTGGAAATAACATGATGAATGCCAGGGGTCCCGTTAGCTGATGGGGGGCCTTCATAAAAAACAAAGGGTTCATTGTTTTTTCTTGAGTCAATACTTTTTTGAAAAGTATCCTCAGTCTTCCATTGTTCGAGTATGTCTTTATTGATCTTTGGTAAATCGAGCTGCTTATACTCGTTAAATTTTTCCTTCATCTCCTGTTATTTCTGCGTTATCTTTCATTTTCTAAAAAGAACACAAAGATAGTGAGTTACATTAAAAAAACAAAGGATTTAGCGTCCCCGGATTCATAATGCAGGGAGATCTTTTTTTCGAATACCTTGACACCTGTTCTCCATTGATAAAATTGGATTCATGATGCAGGGAGATATCTTTCTCCCTCATCGGGAAAGGAAAACCAAGAAAAAATTTATGAACGCTCGTTGGCTTTTTTGAGGGTAAAAGCAAAGGAGCTTCCTTCGCCAACCGTACTTCTCACGTTGATGGTCTGATTGTGTGCTTCAATGATATGTTTAACAATGGCCAGGCCTAATCCTGTACCTCCCTGTTCCCGGGAACGGCTTTTATCCACCCGGTAAAAACGCTCAAAGATCCGGTTCAGATGTTTTTTGGCAATTCCAATGCCGTTATCAGTGACTTCTGCCAACACATTCTCCCCCATATCATGGAACGAAACGGTAGTTTTTCCATCTTCTTTGCCATATTTAATGGAGTTATTGATGAGGTTGTTGACCACTTCAAACATCTTTTCACGGTCACCCTCCACCATGATGGGTTTGTCATCATTGCTGTTAAAGGTAAGGTTAATCTTTTTTTTCTGTGCGGCTATTTCCTGCATTTCAAAAACTTCTTCAAAAAGCTTGTGGAAATTGAATTTTTCAGCCTGCAGCTCCATGTCCCCCGTCTCAAGACTTGAGATGGTTTCCAGGTCTTCCACAATGGATATCATGCGATTTATGCTCTTTTCGGTCCGAAGCAAATATTGTTTGTTGATGGACGGATCATCAATCCCCCCATCCAATAGTGTTAGGATATATCCCTGAATATTAAAGATGGGTGTTTTCAGTTCATGAGAAACATTGCCCAAAAATTCCTTACGGTATTTCTCCAGTTTTTTAAGCTTCTTGATTTCCTTGGTTTTCTTGCTGGCCCATTTAATCACATCATTGTTCACTTCTTTAATGATGTCTTTATCCTCAAAGCGCTTTTTTAACTCTTTTTCGGGAATATTCAGTTTTTGAATGGTTTTATATATGGGATGAATCTTTTCAAAAATGAAATTATTTAACATGAAGAACACAATGATGTAGGTAATAATAAAAATTGTCAGAACCGAAAAGATAAGCGGAAGCACATAATTCCCCTCGTGAATACCCAGGATAAATATCATCATCAAACCGGCAATCAATGAAGCAATGATGGAAATATAGATGGCCATTTGTTTTGGGGAGGAAGTTTTCATAAGTAAACACGGATTTTATTTCTAAATAGTGGTTCTTGACACCTTCTTAGAAGCACTTTAAAATGATTGGACAGTTTTCTTTTTGTCACTATTGATCTTCTTTCGGGGAATATATGTTATTCTTCAGTTGCTGTTTCACGATTTTGGAAATGTATTTTCCTATGACATCAAATTCCAGGTTCACGATGGTTCCTGGTCTGATCTGATGAAAATTGGTGACCTCATAAGTATAGGGAATAATGGCCACCTGAAAACTGTTTTCTTTTGAATTGACGACTGTGAGGCTGACTCCGTTGACCGATATGGAGCCTTTTTCGACGGTAATGTACTCGTCCGAGGCCAATTCATACTTAAAGGTAAAATACCAGCTTCCTTCGGCTTCTTCAACCTTGGTGCATTGAGCGGTCTGATCCACATGTCCCTGTACCAGGTGCCCGTCAAGGAGACTGTCAATCCGCAAGCTTCGTTCTACATTGACCAAATCACCCTCCTGCAGAAAACGCAGGTTTGATTTTTCCAGGGTTTCTTTTACCGCTGTTACAGTGTAAGTTTCCTCATCCAGACTCACCACAGTCAGGCACACCCCGCTGTGTGAAATGCTTTGATCGATTTTAAGCTGGTCAACAAAAGAACATGAAAGGGTGATGTGAAGGTTTTCCTGGTCTTTTTTTAAGGCAACCACTTTTGCCGCTTCTTCCACTATTCCTGCAAACATAATTTTTATAATTTTGCTTATCAAATTTGGCTAATTTATAAAACAATTCCTTTTTTATAAAAATTTTATTGAATATCCCCGAAAAAAATAATATAATTAATACAAATGATATTGATTACGGGAAGTACAGGACTCATAGGGGCTCATGTGACGGCAAAGCTGATTGGAAAAGGCCATGACATCAAAGTGCTTGTCAGGCCTGACAGCAACATCAGCTTATTGAAAAAAACCATCGGTCATGATGCCATTCATGCAGAACAATTGTTTAACAACATAACGCTCTGCCACGGGGACTTGATGGATTATGACAGCATAATGAATGCCTTGAATGGTGTGGATGAAGTCTATCATTGTGCTGGTTATATATCATTTGATCCGGCTGATAAAGACCGCTTGTATGACATTAATGTAAACGGGACCAGAAACATGGTCAACGCTGCCCTGGAAAGCGGCATTTCCAGATTCGGCTATGTTAGTTCGGTGGCTGCTTTGAATTCAGAGGAAAGCGAAGAAATCAGTGAAGCTGACTTTATTCATGACGCCGGATTTACTTCTTATTACAGCAGCAGCAAGTTTTATGGAGAACTGGAAGTATGGCGGGGGATAGCCGAAGGACTCAAGGCGGTTGTCATTAATCCTTCCATTGTTTTGGGACCAGGAAAACGGGAGACAGGAAGCGCCGGATTTTTTCACGCTGTCCGGAAAGGACTGAGATTTTATACGGATGGGATAACAGGTTTTGTAGATGTCAATGATGTTTCTGAAATAATGATTCAGCTTATGGAGCAAGAAAAATTCAATGAACGTTTCATTGTTTCGTCAGAGAACTATGCTTACCGGGATTTATTTCAACAGATCGCCGCTTACCTGGATGTGAGTCCTCCTAAATTCCTCGCCACTCAAAGGCTACTCAACATTGCCTGGCGATTCGCCAAAATCGGCAGCCTTATCACCGGTCGCCCACCGGCTATTACCAAAGAAACGGCCGCTTCAGCCAATAACCAATCTCATTACTCCAACAGAAAAGTGACTAAAGCCCTGAACCATAAATTTCTGAGCGTTAAGGACAGTCTCTATAACAATTGCCGGTTATTTCTAAAAGAAAAGTAAAAACCAGTCAGCATAACAATTCCCCGTTTTTCTGAGCGAAATCCTAACCCAGTCAGCATAACACCATCATTCAATGATTATTTTTCTTCGAAAAGACACTTCTTCTCCGTATAGCTCAACATAATATATGCTTTTGTCCAGCTGACCGATGTCAAGCTTGCCTGATGTTGCATTTATTGGTGCTTGTAATCTTACCTTTCCGGCATTATCAATGATGCGAACAGACTGGATGGGTTCATCCAGTGCGGAGACATCATAATTCAACACCCCTTTGGCAGGATTGGGAAACAATTTTACTTCATCAGCGGGATTTTTAACAGCAGCATCCTCTGTTCCGGTCGTTTTTAACTGATATAGTTCATTAACTTCCTTCCGGGACAAGGGCTCGCTGTATATCCGTAATTCATCTATCGCACCCTTATAATATTGAGTGGTCCTGTCCCAATGTCCTTTTCCGAGCCACAGGTTTTCATGGGCCAGGGCATCTGCAAAAAACTGCGAATAAGAAGCATCCCCAAAATTATAATCCCTGTCCACCATCTCTTGTCCGTTCAGATAACCTGTATTATAATCCGGTCCCACTACAGCCACAAAATGATGCCATGTATCCGTGGGAATCCTGTTGCCCGAATCATAACAAAAAGAAGGAAGCGTACATCCATTTTTCCAGATGGTAAAAAACAGGCTTTCAGAACCAGGAAAAATCGGACTGTGGCCAAGCTCGATAATCAATCCCTGGTTGGCTGCATCAAAAAAATCACACTTTCCTTCCATGCCATAATACAAAATGGGGGCTATTCCATAATCGGTAGGTATATGATTGACCCTGAACCAGAGGGATATCGAACCCTGTCTTAGTTGTGCCAGTTTTGCCGGTGGCAGGTTCCCCTTACCGGTAATTTCGGCAAAATCATTTTCCCCGTTGAATGAAAGCGCCTTGCCTTTTATGCCTTGCACCACTTCAGCCCCAAATAAAGTGCCGTGGTTTTCATTTCCGGAATTATCATAAAACTTTTCACTGCCTGCATCATCAAAACTCCAATAGCCCACCAGATTTTGCTGGCTTCGCAATAAGAAGCCAGAAACAAGCATCACCAAACAATAAACGACTAACTTTTTCATCTTTGATAAATATTATATTAAACAATTCATTCTCAATTAAATAAAATAACCATAATGAACACTTCCTTTTCAAATGCCGATGGAGCCCTCATGGTTATCTCAACTCATTTTGTAAACGGGCGTTGTTGAGGGGTTCATATCCTGCTCATTTTAAATGTCCATAAAATTTTAACCCTTCACTTATATCATTAGTCTCTTTTCAAGATAAATCCTTACAAAGGACCTTGAATTAGCGTTAAGATGGTTTACTTTAAGGATATAAACCGGACGGCTGACAGGAAGCAGGGGCTCAGGCTGGTCCAGAAAAGATCCGTAATCTACAAATTTTCAGACAGGCACCGGGCAATCAGCAGGTCGAGGTGATTGGTAATTTTAATGTTCTCAGGATTTCCTTCCACCAGGTTAATGAAATGGCCTGCTTTCTCCACAACACTCGCATCATCCGTATATTCAGCCGGATTGGCATGCTTATATACCTTTTCATAGGCCTGTTTCAAAATGGCTAATTGAAAAACCTGAGGGGTTTGGATGGTTTTAATTTTGCTTCTATCGATATGATGATTTGATGAATCGTCCACAAACCGCAATGACTCACTGGTATTGATACAGGGTATTCCATTGCCCTTCTCTTCTGCCGCAGAGAAGCACCGGTGAATGGTATCATAACTCACAAAGGGTCTCACAGCATCATGTACGGCAATGATTCCGTTTTCTTCTTCAATCACTGCCAGCCCGTTTTTTACAGAATCAAATCGCGTTCCGCCGCCGGGGATAAGCCGGTGACTTAGTGTAAAATGATGGTTTGCACATAAGGCTGACCATTGATCCATGAAATGTTTGTTCAGCACAACGATCAACTCTATACCGGAATATAGGCCGGCAAACTTTTCCATGGTATGCATCAATATAGGCCTGTCATTCAAGAGCATGAACTGCTTGGGAATTTTTGACTTCATTCTGGAACCGGTTCCCCCCGCAACAATAATGGCATATTTTTTCAACATGAAATTCATTTAACATTTAATCATTTATTTTTAACCTGCTCCATTCCTTAACATAAGGCAAATGAGAACTTCAACAGGGGCATGATGTAGTAATTTGTAAAAATAATCAACCATCCCTAAAAATAGTAAAAGTATAGCGATTTTAGAATAAAAAGATTGCAGGGTACAATGAAAAAAAGTATATTGCAATAAATTTTTGATGATGATGGAGAAGAAAAAAACAAGGGTGAAAGACATTGAAGTGGCTTACTATGAATCGAGAACCGATGGTATGCCGGTATTAATGATTCATGGCGATTCCCTTTCTTCAGATATTTTCCGGGCACAGTTCAGGGGTCATCTTAACAAGCAATTTCGCCTGATTGCTTTGGATTTGCCGGGGCATGGAGATTCCAGCCATTGTGCGGACGTAGATAAGTTCTATACTTTTGATGGATTATTGGATGTCTTACAAGCATTTATAAGAAAAATCTATATTGAGAATGCCTTTATCATCGGCCATTCTCTTGGTGGTCATCTGGGAATACAACTCCTGGATAAGATAGCCTGGCTCAAGGGAATTGTTCTTTTGGGCACAAGTCCCTATATCGATGCCGATTTTTTTGATAAAGCCTTTTTAAACACTGCTGTATTGAGCCTGAGGTTTAAAAAAGAATTGACTGCGGGAGATATTGAAATGCTGGCGGATAATTATATCTCCAGCTCAGGAAAAAAGTTTATCAAAAATTTATTTTCCCGAACTGATCCGGCTTTCAGGGAAAGGCTGGGAAAAGCTTATGAAAACAATGAAATCCCCAATGAGATCAGTATTTTGGAAAATACCGACAAGCCGGTGGCTATTTTTCATGGCGTAGATGATAAACTGGTGGATTTGGATTTTCTTCGCTCGCTGAACATTGAAAATTTATGGAAAACCGATATACAGTTGATTGAAAAAGCCGGACATTGCCCACAATACGAAAATCCCGGCCGGTTTAATCAGCTATTGGAATACTACCTGCT
>CAYFUP010000062.1:0-7451 GCA_964346235.1 uncultured Bacteroidales bacterium
GTCTATAAAGTCGTGAAAGAATCTTAATGAACGAGTGTCTGTTCAGAAAGTGCCAATTGCAAGGCTTGCGAAGCCGCCAAAAGCGGAGTTTACTGATCGTAAATGAGTATTTTGGCGGCAAGCGTAACGAAGCAATTGGTACTTTATGGACAGACACTAATTATTTCATCAATGATTGAAATAATTCAAATGCCCCCGATAATTTCAGGGCAGATAAGGCAATGGCTAGGAGCAGTATGATCCTTATAAATGCAGGCCCCCGTTTCACGGCTACTCTGGAACCGATGAAAGCCCCGAGCATGTTCCCTGCAGCGAGGATTACCCCGATTTTAAAATCGACGTTGTCATTCATAATAAAGATGGCAAGGGCAAAAGGAGTGTATAGCAGGATAATGAACAACTTGAGTGCATTGGCCCTGACCAGGTCAGCACCCACGCCAATTACCAGTCCGGCCAATAGAAAAAACCCCACCCCGGCCTGAATGAATCCTCCATAGATGCCTATCAGAAAAAAAATGAATAAATGGTGAATCTTTATTTTGTCGCTGAACTGAGTCATCTCGCTATCGTTTTTAAGCCATTGACCGGGTTTTATCAGTATAATAAAAAACATGATAAAAAGCAATGCTCCGATGACCGTTTCCATGGTTTGGTCACTGAGGGAAACGGCCATTTTTGAACCGGCCAGGGAACCTATGATGGTGGGAATTCCGAGCCAGACCGCTGTTTTGATATCCAGTTTTTTTTGTTGGATAAAACTCCCTGTACCCACGATATTTTGCAGCAGGATGGCGATTCGGTTGGTGCCGTTGGCCAGGTTGGCCGGCAGACCCAGAAACATCAGCAGGGGCAGGGTTAGTAACGAACCACTGCCTGCCATGGTATTGATAAAACCGGCTACCAGTCCGGTGCCAACAATGCCCAGATACATATACCATTCCATGCTTGCAAAAGTCGGGATTTTTATTTAAAATGATAAGGTTTAACATGGGAATTAATACATTTGCCGGGATGGAAGATACAAGCGTGATGATACCTGTATTTACAACGGCGTACCTGCCGCCTGTCAGTTATTTCAGAATTTTGGTAAAGACCGGTAGGGCCAAGATAGAGATTCATGATCATTATAACAAGCAAAGCTACAGGAACAGATGTGAAATATATGGTGCCAATGGCAAGCAGGTGTTAACCATACCGGTAAAAAAAATGCATGGCAACAGGACCAAGGTCAAGGACATACAGCTGGATTATGAAACCAACTGGCAGAAAAACCATTGGAAATCGATTGAATCTGCTTATCGCTCTTCTGCCTTTTTTGAACACTTTGAAGACATCTTAATGCCCTTTTATGAGAAAAAGTATCATTTTCTGATTGATTTTAACACGGGAATGCTGAAGACAATATTGGATATTATGGAGTTAGGCGTAGATTTGGAATTTACGGAAAGGTTTATTCATGATTATGAGCACCCTTTCTTTGATTGCCGCGAAGCATTTCATCCCAAATCCCATTGCGTCAGAAAAAACATCAACGACCATATTATTCCCTATCACCAGGTTTTCTCAGATAAATATGGTTTTCTGCCCAATTTAAGTGTGATCGATTTATTGTTTAATGAAGGCATGCAGGCCAAAAGCATTTTGACAAAGGAACAGAATAATCCATAAAAAAAGCCACGTGTAAAAAGAAACACGTGACTTTTCTGTTAAACCTAAACCTAAAAAACCTAAAACCTAAGAAATTAAAACAAATGTCGCTTATATCACTAAACTCATTGCATAAACTTCTTACCTTTTATAAAGCAAAAAGCTTGCCAAAACCTTAAGAGCAAATGGTGAAATGACCCAATTATAAAGCCATTATGAACCAATCATGAACCAATTATGCCAATCATGAGGGATTGTTCTATACTTTAAAATCTCAAGCCTAAGGTAATCAAAAACCGGTGTTTTTGGGTGGTATTGTTTGAAATGGGATCAGGCATGTTGGTATTATCCCGAAGATCATACAAGGCATAATCTTTCTGATGATTGGAGAACATATAGCCCACATCCACGAAGTATCCTTTTTCCCGGAAACCAAAACCCAGGGAATAAGTAGTATAGCCACCGTCTGTGAAGTCACCGGCATTTTTATAAGGAGTTTGATATAGTCCTGCTCCTCCGCGCAAGGCAAAAATACCAATGCGGTATTCTCCACCCACACGGATGTTGGATGTAGGTTGATAGAGTGTTTCGATATATTCTTTATTCACGGTTGAAAAATCATCTCCCGAACCATCCGGCTTTAGTTGCAATTTGGAGTAGTTATAATAGTCATAATCAATGCTGATAAGTCCCTGCTTCTCAAAAATGAAAGCAGCGCTCCCTGTAAATTTAAACGGGGTGGACACGGTATATTGGCTCAGGCCTTCATCCAGTGTTTCGTTGTTTTGGGGATCATAGGGCTGGGCAGAATAGGTGGCGGTATCGGTAACATTTTCCATGGTGTTGTAATAGGTATCTTCCAAAGTGTATAGTGATGGAAAACGAACGGATGCCCCAAGCCTGATAAACTGAACCGGTTTGAATAATGTACCGAACTGAAAAGAATAGCCGGTACCTTCCGTATCATATTCTTTGGTGAAAGTAAAGGAATTGTAATTGTTTGCCAGGTTGTTGGTATATTCTTCCGTATGCTTGGTGGTATTGGAATAGCTTATTTTGTCAATGGTAAAAGATGCGCCAAAATAAAGCTGGTGATTGTAATTGGCTCCGAAGGCAAAAAGATATTCTCCTTTGGTACCTTCAGAAGAGATGGTGTGTTTTTGTTTTTCACCCAATAATACCGGTGTTTCATAAACACCTCCCGGATTATCAATTATCCGGGTATCATAAGCCAGTCCTTCATAATATGGGTCGAGCATATCGGGTGAAAGGCCGTTGGCCCACTGCATAAAATAATCCGCATACGAACTGTTTTCATTGATGCCTTCGATGGTCATGCTGAGGTTGTAATTCTGGATCAGGTTGTACCCAATGGCAAAACTGGTTCCCACCCAGCCTTCTTCATCATCCGAAGCAAAATGTCCGACAAAGCCAAGGTTGCTTATTTTTAACGAAGGTTTGAAGTCCTCAAAGGAATTATTTTTGAAATCACTTACACCAAGGATATAACTGTAACCCGGTGTAATGGTAAATTCTGAAGCCCGGTAAACACCCAGTCCGGCGGGATTGATTCGGATGGAGGAGAAATCACCACCCAGGGCGCCGAAGGCTCCGCTCATACTAATCGACCTGGCGGTTCCAAGGGGAAGATCCTGGGAATATCTCAGGGCATCAGATTCGTCTTGTGAATGAGCTGAAAGCATTGCCAAAATTAAAGTAAGCGTTATTAAAAGATTCTTCTTCATGGGTTTATTTTTTATCATCAGTTATTTTTGTTCTCATTATTCATTGACTTTTTCGAACTTACAAGCTTGGTTGTCCGATGCAACCGCATGAGCAAGATATTCATGATTTACCTTGCTTAAAAACACGTTTTGCTGAGCGCTTGCGAGGGTATAATAATTTTTTGAATCATGCTTGTTTCATGTATAGGCCACATGCCAATCTTTATCTTCTTCTGCCGCCACCGGAGGATCCCCCGCTGCTTCTCCTGCTTCCGCTGCTGGAACTTCTGCCTGAGGAACTATAGCTGCCGCTTGAACTGCTTCTTCTGCTTCCTGATGAATAGGAAGATCCACTGCTTCCTGAGGAACCGGAGGAATAGGATGACCTGCTGCTGCTTCCGCTGTAAGAAGACCTGCTTCCGGAGGAACTTGGCGAGCTGTAACTCCTGGAGCTTGTATTGCCGGAACGTCTTGTATTATTGTTATATGATTTATAAGAAGAACTGCTTCCGGAATTACTTGAAGGGCTATAACTCCGGCTTGATGTTACATTACCGGAATTAGAGGGCCTGTCAACCGTTGTCGAATAACTTCTCCTTGTGGAAGAATTATAATTGGAACTAGTATTCACCCTTGGTTTCCGGTAACTTGGCGTATATGATTGTCTTGAGCTACTTTCTGAGGAACTGGATGCCGTACTCTTGGTCCGGGTGACTTCCACGGCATTGCTTCGCCGCCTGCTGTCTTGCTGACTTGCTGAATTTTGTTCCTGACCCGATGAGGTGCTTCTGCCCTGATTGGCTGTACGGGTCACCGTTAATCCTTTGTTACTTCCGCTTTGGGCAGCAGCACTTCTTCTGGATTCCCTGTTGGTGACCTGGTTTGTTTCCTCTGAAGACCCGGTAGCTTTTACAGATTGGGTCTGAACAGCACCGGAACGCCTCCTTGAAGAAGCCTCATAACTGGCATCGCCACTTTTCCGGGAGGAAGCACTGCTGTAATATCCTGCCGTTGAACCAGTTCTCCTTCTGCTTCCTAAATGATAGTTTTTATCGTCGAGATCACTATAATAATGTCCCTGATAATATCCCCTGTGATAACCGGAATAATAGCTGCCTATGCCATAACCGTAGTAAAAACCAGTCCGGTAGGGACTGTAATAATAAGGCCTGTAATGACTGTAATACCATGGGTCATAGTTCCAAGAATCATAATACCAGGGGTCGTAGTACCACTGATCGTACAAGTACGAACCATAAAACCAGGGAGAATAATAACCGAATCTTACATATGGCCTGTGAAAGCGTCTTATCCTGGAGGCATAATCATCAAAATAATAATTGTTGATTACCTGTGCTTCTCTTTTATTGGATTGAACCACCGTGTCATTATAATTGGCTTCTTGCTCAATTTCAATATCATTTGGGCTGCTGCTTTTTAATTCCCCCTCATTTAAGGCAGTGTTTGTTTCTCTTTGTTCAGGAATCATGCGGGTTTGCGTGGTGGCTTGAGGATTCTTGTAAGCCTGCTCAATTTCCTCATTTTTTTCATCCTGTGGATTATAATAAATGTCATCATAAACACTTGAAGTCTCAAATGTGGTACTGCATGACCCAATTATGAATGAAGCCGCAAATAATATAAAAATACGTTGTAACATGATTTAGCCTCCCGGATGATTTAATTAAATATTTTATTAAATAAAAACAAAATTCATGCCGAATGCATTGTCAATGGCTGTTTTTCTTTTGTATTTTTTTATTTCTGCTAATGCTCAGGTATTTGCAAAAAAACAAATATAGCTGATGCGGGGGTTATGCATGAATATCCGGGATATTTGCTTTTTGGGTTGTTACGCTGAATCAGTTGAGCAATATCTTTTTGATGGTTCGATCATCAAATTCAATCAACCTGAAATCATTGGAGGAGGATTCTTTGCTGGACCGCAAAGCAGGGATATTATAGATATTTTTTGAATCTATATTCAGAAAGCTGATGTTATATTCTTCTGAATATTTCAGCAAATATTTTTGTAATGCATCATCTATTCCATCCGGCAGAATAAAATAATTAATATTAAAAGCGGTAATTATTCTATCCAGTTCATGGATTCCAAAGATGGGAACGTTTTCAAGTTTCTTGCCGCTATTTTCCTTGTTTTTGTCAATAAAAGCCACTACTTCAATATTCGGTACTTCTTTGTCAATAAAATTCTTTATAAACAGTCCCATTTCATTGGCATTGTATAAAATCGCCCGGTGCTTGACGAATAAACGGTTAAACCGGAAAAAGACAAACCTGATGCTTAGCCGGTAAATGATTAAAAGGCTAAACAGCAAGGCAAAATCAATGATGATGATGTTAAAGGGGATTAACATTTTTCCTGAAAAGGTATATACGTTAATCATATTACCGACTATCAGCAAAAAAGAACCGAAGGAGATGGCAAACAACAATCCGAGTACATCTTTGAATGTGAAAAACCTGATCAGGGAGGTATAGGTATCAAATAAAAGGAATGAAAGAATTCTGACAAAGAGAATATAGGTACTGAATGTGATGATGCTGGAGAAGAATTGCCGGGGAAATTCGAGGTTATTAGACAACAAGGTGGCCAATGATATCGATATTAATGATAACATGACATCAACGAACAAGTTTAACCAGCGATTATTAAATTCCTCCAGGAGTTTCCTCATAACCATATTTCTTAATGAAATACCTTTTCTTTTTCCTTGTCTTTATTTGTTTCCTGCCTTTCGTGTTTTTCATTAGAAAATACTGAGCCTGATGGTTTGAGATGAAATATGAAATATCTTTTATCCGGATGGTCGCTTCGCTTAAACAAAATATAAGCCGGAATCAATGAAAAGAAGGTGCCGAAGACCAGGTTAAAGACAAGAAGCTGAAATTCTCCGATGTTTTGCAACAAATAATTAAATCCGATGAAGAAAACATTTATCAGGAGAATACGAAAAGTGGCCTGCTTGTGCGAATACCCAAGCTCCAGCATTTTATGATGCACATGATTTTTATCAGGACTGAAAGGGGATTTCCGCGATAATATTCTGATCCCGAATACCCTCAACGTATCATACAGCGGAACAATTAATAACCCGAAGGCAACGGCAGGGGCTGATTCAATGGTATATACCGCAGCATTTTCAATATTCATTTCCAGGAATCTTATCATTAACACAGTCAAAACCACTCCCAAAATCAGAGAACCGGTATCTCCCATGAATATTTTATTTTCTTTACTGAACACATTATAATAAAAAAATGCACCGAGACTTCCTATCAGGGCAAAAGACAAAATCGCATATTCAATTTGACCGATGAGATAAAACCAAGTCCCAAAGGCCAGTGAAGTGATAATGGCCACCCCGGATGCCAGTCCGTCAATGCCGTCAATCAGGTTAAAGGCATTGATGATCACCACATAAACGAATACGGAAAGCAAAAAACTCACAAAATAGTTTATTTCATGAATACCAAGAAATCCATGAAGGCTGGAAATGCGGATATCGGCCAGGGTGATTAAGAGAATCGCTGTCGTAATCTGAGCGAGTAACTTTTTATTGGGTGCAATGATTAACAAATCGTCCTTGAGTCCAATAAAAAACATGATGATGATGGCTGCCAGGATGTATCTGAGTTCTTCAAAAGCATACCCTTTGGACGTGATGATAACACTCAGAAAAAAACTTAAAAAAATAGAAATGCCTCCGAGGGTGGGCACAATATTTTTGTTGACTTTTCTTTCGTTGGGTTCATCATAAAGGTTTTTTAGTTTTGAAACCTTTATCACCACAGGGATGGAGACTGCCGATAACAAGGCAGCAAGGGTGAGGCTGAAGAAGATGACTACATACGCTGGCATAATCGATTCTGTAAATTAACGATACAAAGTTAATGAAAACAACAATTATAAACGTTTTTTGTTGGTATAAATATTTATTAATATATTATAAAGTTAATGTAAACGTTTATTGAAAAAATTCCATTCAAAAAGGAAAATAAAAATATAACATTTTTTATTAAAAGTCAAGTACATAGAAAAATATTTTTATTTTTTTT
>CAYFUP010000062.1:7551-16765 GCA_964346235.1 uncultured Bacteroidales bacterium
AAAACTATACCAGGGACTTGGCTGAAACGGCATCCGGAAGGGCATCCGAAACTTGGCCCTGCCAAATTGGGCATTATTGAAAACTGCCGGGATAAAGATCAATATTATATTTTTCCTCAAAGAACCGGAAATAGTAATACAACTTGTATTCAATTTCCATATCATAATCTACTCTCGGGTCATAATCAATATAATTTTCAAACAGATCAGGATTTTCACCTGCCAGGTACCTGGAATTCCATTCCTGCACATATATTCTGTTCCTGTTTTCATAGAAACTTCTGGAATGGAAGTCCATAGAAGGCTGCCGGCGCAGGTAACCTTCAAATCCCGGGTCAAGGACAATTAAGCGATGTTCCAGAGAATCAGTTTCAACGGTATCACTTGTTTTTACTGCTTGTTTTTTATCTGCGGTGTTTTTTGATATGCCGCATCCTGCGATCAAAAATACAAAAAACAATATAGGGATCATGTATTTAAAAAAGAATGGCCTCGAACTCATCATGTTGCAGTTTATTTTTTTACATAAAAATGAATAAAACTTTGTCAATAAAATTTTTATATCAATTAAAAATGTATATTTGTCAAAGGAATAAAATGTATAGCCCTTGTAGGATTATTTTAATAACCTTTTATGGATTAAAACAGAAATAATCATACCAAACTATTGTTTTATTCTTAATTATTTAATAACATTTTAAATTTTTATTTCTATGAACATTTTTGTTGCTAATTTAAACTTTCATTTAAAAGTTGACAACCTGCAAAAACTCTTTGAAGATTACGGGGAAGTCATTTCTGCTAAAATTATCAAAGACAAACAAACAGGCAAGTCCAAAGGTTTTGGTTTTATTGAAATGCCCAATGAGGAAGATGCTTTGCGGGCGATTGAAGAATTAAACGATACTGAAATAGAAGGCCGGCCCATTGTGGTGAAGAAAGCCAATCCAAAGAATCAAGAATAGACAGGCGCAAAAGCAGGATAAAAGTCCTGCTTTTTTTGCAGGTTAAATCACGTCATTTTTTTTATTTTTATCCTTTTTAATACAGGATATAAAGTATGAAGTTGTTTGAAGTAAAGAATTCTCAGGCAGGAAATAATTTTTTAAAGGTTCCTAAAGTTCTCTATAAACATGATAAAAACTGGATTTGTCCCATTGACAATGAAATAGAGGATATTTTTAATCCGCATAAAAACCCTTTTTTTAATGACGGAGATGCGAAAAGATGGGTATTGGTTAACAAGAAAGGCGATTTCATTGGCCGAATTGCCGCTTTTTACAGCCTGAAAAAAGCGCATGCTCATCCTCAGCCGACCGGAGGCATCGGGTTTTTTGAATCCATTAATGATCAGGAAGCTGCATTTTTATTATTTGATACGGCCAGGAACTGGCTGCAGGAACAGGGCATGGAAGCCATGGATGGACCGGTAAATTTCGGGGAAAATCAAAATTACTGGGGTTTGCTGGTCAAGGGATTTACGCAGCAGGCCTTTGGAATGCCATACAATTTTCCCTATTACCAGGAATTATTTGAATCGTATGGTTTTGAAAATTTTTTCGAACAATATTCTTTCCACCGCAGTGTCGTGGAAAAATTTCCGGAAAGGTTCCGGAAGATTGTTGACAGAATGGCCAGCCGTCCCGGATACAGCTACGATCACCTGCATCTGGATCAAAGTGAAAAATACATCAACGACATTGTGGAAGTATATAAACAAGCCTGGGCTGAATTCAAGAATGATTATACTCCCCTGGAGCATCAGGAGCTCAGAAATTCTCTGGATAAATTAAAACAAATTATTGATGAGGAAATCATCTGGTTTGCCTATTACGAAAACCAACCCATTGCTTTTTTTATTTTGTTGCCGGACATAAACCAGATACTAAGGCATATGAACGGAAAGATGAATCTTATCGATAAGCTGGCATTTTTTTATTTCTTAAAGAAGAATGAAATTAAGAGGGTGAGGGCATTGGTGGCCGGGGTCGCGCCAAAATTTCAAAACAGGGGCATTGAATCGGTGTTTTTCAAACATTTGTTTGATGTACTTCAGCACCGCCCGTATCAAGAAATTGAAATGTCTTGGATTGGCGATTACAACCCAAAAATGATGGCGATCTATAAAGCCCTGGGGGCTACGCACGCTAAAACCCACATTACTTACCGTTATTTGTTCGACCGTAATAAACCATTCGTCAGATTTAAAGATTTAGATTAAATAACTTGTATATTCGATTTACTTTTTTTAATTTTGCACCCCAATAAATAAAAGAAGTAGCCATTATGAAAAAAGATATTCACCCAAAGAATTACCGGAAGGTTGTATTTAAAGACATGTCCAACGGACATACCTTTATAACACGGTCAACAGCCCCGTCGAAAGAAAAAATCAAAATGGACGACGGCAAAGAATACCCTTTGATTAAGCTGGAAATATCAAACACTTCCCATCCGTTTTATACCGGAAAGATGAAATTAGTGGACACAGCAGGTCGTGTAGATAAATTCAGAAATAAATACAAGGCCCATTACGATAAGAAAAAAGCGTCCAAATAAATTTTTCTCACAACCATAAGGAAACTCCGATTTTTATTTAATAAATTTCGGAGTTTTTTATTTTTAGTCCTGAACAAAGATTCGGATCATAGCCAGATGCGACCAAAAAAGATGAACAACCATGAACATATTATTATTTGATGATGATGCCCGCCAAAAACTTCTGCCATTAACGTTCACCAAACCAGTTGCTGAGATAAGAATTGGCATGCTTAGCATCAGGGATAAATGGAAACACCATATACCTGGTGAATATTCTTATTTAACCCGGGAATACCTGCAGGAAAAATTCCCTCCGGTAATGCGGGAAGAAAACTTATTAATCAATGCCTCGGTTTTACCGGATAAGAATTTAACAGAACGCATCGGCAGGCTTGATCTCAATGAGAAACTGGTGAAAGATGAGATCACTGTGGCTGCAAGATTGCGCAATGAACAAGTCAATAAGGCTTATCAAAATAATTTTGAACAACTGGTGCCTGTAGCTTATGAAAAAGGCATTCATCAGCTGGAAAATGTCTGGCAGATCTTTGTTTTAGCCGGAGAAGAAATCAGCAGGGACTTATCACTGATAACGGCACATAGAAAATCCTGTTCCTTAAGCAAAACAAACCAGCTCATTGCTCCTGAAAATATTTTTGTTGAAGAGGGGGTGAAAGCAGAGTATGTGACCATCAATGCGTCAAAAGGTCCGGTTTATTTAGGGAAGGATTCAGAAATAATGGAAGGGAGCGCCATCAGAGGTCCATTTGCCTTGTGCGAACATGCCGTTTTAAAGCTGTCCGCCAAAATTTACGGTCCCACAGTCATCGGTCCTTTTTCCAAGGTCGGGGGAGAAGTAAATAATTCTGTTATCCAGGGATACTCGAATAAGGCTCATGACGGATTTTTAGGAAATTCTGTCATTGGCGAATGGTGCAATCTTGGAGCCGATACCAATAATTCAAATTTAAAAAACAACTATGCCGATGTGAAGCTATGGTCTTATCAGTCAGAACGCTTCATCAACAGCGGACTTCAGTTTTGCGGGTTAATCATGGGAGATCATTCCAAGTGTGGCATCAATACCATGTTTAACACAGGAACAGTGGTTGGGGTAAGTGCCAACATTTATGGTTCGGGTTTTCCAAGGAATTTTATTCCTTCCTTTTCATGGGGTGGTGCCCAGGGATTCCAGGATTATAAGCTGAATAAAGCCTTTGAAGTGGCCAGAAAAGCGATGCAACGGAGAAACATAGCATTTACCTCCATGGATGAAAGCATTTTTTCACACATATACGAATTCACTAAAAAATACAGAAAATAACCTTTTCATTGTTCAGTAAACCTTTTAAGGGATGATTCGTTGTTTATTCAAAAAGAATATGTGATTATCGATTTAGAAAAAGTCAAGTGAAACACTTGGCATAACAATTGATAACTGATTATATTGGCCTGTTTTCTGAACAAGAATGCCATTTTGTCGTATTACTAAATAAAGAGAGGTTTTAACATGAATGATTTCTTTAATGACGAGCATTTTAAAAATTTAATTTTTTCAAGCAATGAAGATAACGCCGAGTTTATCCCTATCATATCAGAAGATGACGAAGAAAATTTAAATGATGTTGAGATTCCAGATGCCTTGCCAGTACTGCCACTCAGGAATACCGTCTTATTTCCGGGGGTTATTTTGCCTATTTCCATTGGAAGGGAGAAATCGCTCGAGCTTATAAAAGATATATATAATGGTTCCAAGCATTTGGGAACCATTGCCCAGAAAGATGCAGAGATCGATGAACCGGGTATAAAGGATTTATATCAGGTGGGAACCCTGGGCAAAATCATGAAAATTTTCGAAATGCCGGACGGCTCTACGTCGGCCATCATCCAGGGAAAAAGAAGGTTCGAGGTGACGAAAGTCATTTCTGACCAACCCTATTTTAGGATAAATACCAAACCACTTAATGAAGAAAAGCCCCCTGCCAAGGACAAAGAATATGAAGCCATTGTCAGTTCCCTTAAAGATATGTCGATAAAGATTATACAACTTTCTGCCAATATTCCGCAAGAGGCTTCTTTTGCCCTTAAGAACATTGAAAATCCTTCCTTTCTCATAAATTTCATTTGTTCCAACAGTGATATCGGACTCAAAGAAAAACAAAACCTGCTGGAAATTAATAATCTGAAAGAACGTGGGATTTTATTGCTTGAATACCTGGCAAAAGAAGTTCAGATGCTGGAGCTGAAATACGATATTCAATCCAAGGTAAAAAATGATATTGACCAGCAGCAAAGGGAATATCTTCTTCAACAGCAGATGAAAACCATTCAGAATGAACTGGGCGGCAATCCTGTGGAAAAGGAAGTGGAAGCGTTGCGCAAAAAGGCTGAAGGAAAAAAATGGAGCCAGGAAGTGGAAGCGATTTTTGAAAAGGAAATTGAAAAACTTCAGCGGTTAAATCCGGCGGTGGCCGAATATTCGGTGCAGGTCAACTACCTGCAAACCCTGCTTGAGTTGCCCTGGAATGAATATACCAATGATAATTTTGACATCCAGAATGCCCAAAAGATACTGGACCGCGATCATTCCGGTCTTGAAAAAGTCAAGGACAGAATCGTTGAGCACCTGGCGGTATTAAAACTAAAAGGGGATTTAAAATCACCCATTCTGTGTTTATATGGCCCCCCGGGGGTGGGCAAAACCTCCCTGGGACGCTCCGTTGCTGAAGCCCTTAACAGAAAATATATACGCATGTCGCTTGGTGGTTTGCATGATGAATCTGAAATAAGGGGACATCGCCGGACCTATATTGGTGCCATGCCTGGCAGAATAATCCAGAATATCAAGAAGGTCCAGTCATCCAATCCCGTTTTTATTCTGGATGAAATCGATAAGGTGGGCAATGATTTCAGGGGCGACCCAGCCTCAGCATTGCTGGAGGTTCTCGATCCCGAGCAAAACAGTACGTTTCATGATAACTTCCTTGATATCGATTTTGATTTGTCCCATGTGCTTTTTATTGCGACGGCCAATACCTTGAGCACCATCCGGCCTGCATTGCTCGACCGCATGGAGATAATCAATGTCAGCGGATATGTGGTGGAAGAAAAAATTGAAATTGCCAAAAAGCACCTTATACCAAGGCAAATGGAAAACCACGGACTAAAAAAGAACCAGGTAAGGTTTTCCAAAAAAGTGCTTGAACATATGATTGAAAATTATACCATGGAGTCAGGGGTCAGGGAGCTGGATAAAAAAATTGCCAAAGTATTGCGCTCAGCCGCCAAAAAGATTGCTTCCGGGGAAGCATTCAATCCCTCCATTCCTTTAGGAGAGCTGAAAAACATCCTGGGACCTCCGGAATACATGAGAGAAAAGTACCAGGGGAATGAATATATTGGTGTGGTCACCGGGTTATCATGGACCGCAGTGGGGGGACAAATACTTTTTGTAGAAACCAGCCTGAGCAAAGGAGAAGGGAAACTGACCCTTACCGGTAACCTGGGCGATGTAATGAAAGAATCGGCCACCATTGCCCTGGAAGTCTTAAAAGCCAATGCGGAAAAATGGAACATAGAGGCAGACAAGTTTCAGAAACATAACATCCATCTGCACGTCCCGGAAGGGGCAATTCCCAAGGACGGACCCTCTGCCGGAATCACCATGGCCACCTCCCTGGCTTCTGCTTTTACAGGCAGAAAAGTCAAAAAGAACCTGGCCATGACCGGTGAAATTACTCTCAGGGGAAAAATACTGCCGGTCGGTGGGATAAAAGAAAAAATCCTGGCAGCGAAACGTTCCAACATTACAGAGATAATTCTTTCAGAAGAAAATAAAAAAGACATCGAGGAGATAAAAGATATATACATTCAAGGGATAACATTTCATTACATCAAAAACATTAATCAGGTGCTGGACATATCCCTTGAAAAGGAAAAACCTGAAAAAAAGAAGCAGGAAAAAGAATCCCATCATCAAAAAGTGGCGGCCAAAGCTTCATAAAGCATTTAAAAATATTGTATTTCAAACCTTTTGCGAAAAAATGCATCGAATGATCTTGCGCTCTTTTTTTTGAGCGGATATCTTATTTTTTAAATTTATGAAGCAAAAAGATGGTGTTTTTTTTATGAAAATCCACGTTTTCTTTTTTCCAGTCGGTGATTGTCCTGGTGGAGATATAGGCTTCATCAGAAGTAACTTCTGAAGCCACACACAAATAGGTGTTTTTGTTGCAGACTGACAGGATATCATGTATCAGCTGATTGTTCCGGTAAGGGGTTTCAATAAAGATCTGGGTTTGGTTTTCTTCGTATGACAAATGCTCCAGGGTTTTAAGTTGATTTATTCGCATGGGTCTTTTGACCGGCAGGTATCCGTTAAAAGCAAAATTCTGTCCGTTTAAACCGGATGCTGCAAGCGACAGGAAGATGGAAGAAGGACCGGACAGGGGAACCGTCCTGATTTGGTGCCTGTGGGCCAGGAAAACAATCTTTGAACCCGGATCGGCCACGCAGGGAATACCCGATTCTGACATTAACCCAACATGGTGTCCAGAAAGCAATGGATTGATGTATGTTTGGTAATCGATTTCCTGGGTATGCTTATTGAGTAAAAAGAACTGAACATCATCCAGATTCTTTTTAAAACCGGCTTTTTTAAGAAAACGTCTTGCTGTTCTTATGTTTTCAACAATATAATGGGTAATTTCGTTAATAAGTTGCAGGTTAAACAAAGGCATGGTTTGTTCAATTTGCTGCTGATGAATCGGAAGCGGGATGAGATAAAGGTTTCCGTACATGATATATGATTTAAATGACCATATGATACGGGCATTTTTATAATGAACAGTAAATAATTTACCAGGAATTTATGCAAAAATGAGACAAAAAAAGGTCAGGAAAAAAATTTTTATAATATTTATGAACACAGATGATAAGGATTCACTAAATAGTGACATCACGCAGTTATTGACGTTTTCTTAGAACCACTAAATAAACAACTGAATTGAGAATAACATTTTTAGGAACCGGTACCTCCCAGGGTGTGCCTGTCATTGCATGCAAATGCAGCACTTGTCTGTCCGATGATAAGCGAGACAAGAGATTAAGAAGTTCGGTATTGATAGAAACCGGAAAAAAAAACTTTGTCATTGATACCGGACCGGATTTCCGGCAACAGATGATCAGGGAAAAGGTGACTCACCTGGAGGCCATCCTTTTTACGCATGACCACAGGGATCATATAGCCGGACTGGATGACATCCGGGCATTTAACTTTAAGTCCAATTCCCCGGTGGATGTGTATGCCGAAGAGAAGGTTCAGGAATCCCTCAAAAAACAGTATTCATACGTTTTTGAGAACAATAAGTATCCGGGAACGCCGAGAATTAACATTCATTTAATTCAAAATACTGCCTTTTTCATCGATGAAACCAAAATAATTCCCATTCGTGTGATGCATTACAGATTGCCTGTGCTGGGTTTCCGAATTGGAGACTTTACGTATATCACAGATGCCAATTATATTTCAGAACAGGAAAAAGAAAAGATAATTGGAACGAAGCATCTGGTTATTAATTCGTTAAGGAGACAAAAACACATTTCACATTACAACCTTAGTCAATCCCTGAAAATCATCAAAGAACTGTCCCCAAGAAAAGCCTATTTGATACATATGAGTCATCAAATGGGAAGGGCAAGTGAAGTGGAGCATTTACTGCCTGATAATGTTATGTTGGCATATGACGGTTTAAAAATTGAGGTTTGATGAAACCTCCATGTCAAAACTTCTGACACACACGAGTATGATCAAAAAGGAGGTTCCATATGGCCATTGAAAAATTAAATTTGAACATATGAATTCATCCAAGTTTGCTTAATAATTCAATAATGTTTAAGCTGTTAATCTTTACTTTCCGTCCGTTTAAAGAAATGATTTTATCATGGTTATAATCGGACAAGGTACGGATAAAGCTCTCTTTTGTGGTGGATGCCAGTTCAGCCAATTCCTGTCTTGTTACCGGAAATTCAAATTCTTCGGAATCAAAAATATCCTTTGAGAAGTACAGTAATATGTCAGCTATTCGGCCTGGTAACTGTTTGTATGAAAGGTTGACCAGTTTATCGAAAACCTTCAGTCCGTCCTGACTCAGTTTTTCCATAATCTTTAAACTATACGCACCATTGCTTCTTAATACTTTCAAGAATGTCTCCGCATCGGTAAAAACGATTTCTGTATCGCAAAGGGCCGACGCAGAGAAGTTATATTCACTTTTTCCGAAAATAGCTATCAAACCCATGTATTCATTTTCTTTCGATAGTTTCAGGATGATGGTTTTGTTGCTGACATTTTCCTTGTAAACTTTAACCAGTCCGCTTTTTACAAACATTAAATACGTGGCGGGATTATGCTGCCTGTATATGGTTTGCCCTTTCTCATAACGGTTTGCATGGCTATTTTGATTGATAAGTTCGATTTCTTTATCATTTAATAAGTTGTAATCGGGTATGCTGCATTTGGTTGTCTTCACAGGAATATGTTTTAATTCAATGGTGGGAAGGAACATTTATCATGGTTTGATCGTGCTGGAATATGTGAATGGTTCATTATGATGATACATACTATTGTTTTAATATACGGATTTTTCTTATTAATGTTTTATGCAGGTAAGAC
>CAYFUP010000063.1:0-16449 GCA_964346235.1 uncultured Bacteroidales bacterium
TATTCTGCACAGTTTATTTTGCATCAAACCCTTATTCATACCAGGGGCACCTATGCAAAAGATTGAAAAATGGCATAACATTGGTTAAGCCAGATTTGATAATGGTTTATGCAATAATGAGCACTTTTCAGTCGATACAGTTCAGGCTAAAAAATACAATAGAAATTCCTTTAGTGTGGTTCTAAGCTACACTTAAAACGTTTAAAAACAATTGTTTACACTCTTGTTGTGTATGTAAGAAAACGTTAATAACTGCGATATGCTCACCTTAAGCACCAGTCATTTACGACTAGTAAACTCCTGGTGCTTAAGGCTCTCAAGCCTTGTTCTTGACACCTTCTTAGAACCACTTTAGAATAATTGGTTAGTTTTCTTAGTTTCACTAATTACTGCTCATCACCTATTATAATTCTCTGGCAGATTTACCTTGTTGAAAATGCTCTTCGATATATTCCAGTGAATGTCCCTTAGTTTCCGGAATATAATATTTTACAAAAAGAATTCCCAATATTCCGACGGCGGCATAAATGAAAAATGCACCACCCGGGTTAACCAGGTTTCCTTCTCCGGTTGGATTGGGCATTTCACCGGTGGTGACTTTTCCGAGCGACAGGAAGGTATTGGCAATAAGAAAGTTTGCCAACCAGTTCACCATGGTGGCAATACTCATTCCCAATCCCCTGATTTTATTCGGATATACTTCGGATATAAGCAACCATGCTATAGGACCTAAACTAATGGCAAAAAACGGGATATATATAATCATGCTGGTAAAAGATATCCATTTTAATGCTCCGTCCATTGAGTCCTGGAAGGTAAATGCTGTGCCCAATGCTAAAAGGGCTGCCACCATCCCTATTAGTCCGAGATAAAGCAATGGTTTACGACCCCATTTGTCAACAAGAAAAATGGCCACCACTGTAAACAGAACATTTACGAGTCCAATGGGCAATGAGGGCAAGATGGCATCATATACTGCATTGGTACTATTAGCGCCAAATCCGGCCATCTCAAAGATTGTCGGGGAATAATATATTATGGTATTAATGCCGGTAAACTGTTGGAAAAACATGATACCGACTCCAATAATAAGTGCCGGTCTGACCCATTTGGCTCCCAATTCTTTTAATGAACTTGCTTCCTTACTTTCTATTTGCAAGTTCTTTTTAATCTGCTGGAGGACAGTTTCTTTATTAACCTCACCGACTTTATCCAATACTTTACGGGCATCATCTTCTGTTCGGTTACTCATTAACCAACGGGG
This sequence comes from uncultured Bacteroidales bacterium, assembly GCA_964346235.1. Lineage (GTDB taxonomy): Bacteria > Bacteroidota > Bacteroidia > Bacteroidales > CAYFUP01 > CAYFUP01. The sequence continues at coordinate 1,265 of CAYFUP010000063.1, forward strand.
AGTTTCAGGAAGGAAAAACATTCCTACGGCAAGAATAAGTGAAGGGACTAGTCCCAAGATGAACATCCAGCGCCAACCTTCATCAACATTTGCAAATGCGAGATCAACGATATATGACAAGAATATACCAACGGTTATCGCCAGCTGGTTGATGGAAACCAATGCTCCACGGGCATGGGTTGGAGCAATCTCAGAAATATACAATGGGACACTGTATGAAGCAACGCCAATGGCAATCCCGATGATTAATCGCCAGATGATCAGGAGTGCAACAGAATTTGCAAGACCCAGTCCTATGGAACCGATACCGAAAATAAATGCGGTTATAATAACGACCTTCTTCCGCCCAAGCTTATCGGCAATCCTGCCACTGCTTAAAGCGCCCAGGGCAGCTCCCAAAACTGTTATGCTGACAATCCATTCCTGTGTTCTTTCAGGTAATTGGGTCATTCCATTTAATATCAGATTTGGGTCATTTTTAATTAAGAGGATGGCTCCGGAAATGACGCCTGTATCAAATCCAAAAAGTAATCCTCCAAAAGCAACAATCGTAGCAATCAATATAACGTATCCACGATTGTATTTTTTCGCGTTTGATGCATTGCTTTGTTTTTCCATAATCTTATTTTTTATTGTTTAATGATGGTTTATGTTTTATGGGACGAAAATACGATTTTATTGGATCTTTTTAACCTGAAGAAAAATAAAAAAAGCTGATGACTGAGATCTTAATACCAATGGAAAATATGAAATTTATTTTTATGTCTAACAAAAATTAATTATATTAAACATATTTAATAAAAATGTAAAAAAATGATGTAAGATTAAAATTTTTTAAAACCTTGAATGACAATTTAATAAAATATATTTAAGGACTTTATTTTTAAATAAATCACTTTTTTGTGTGAACTTTATTAAACCATTAATGTTTACTGAATGATTTTAAAAATTAAACACAAAAATATTATGAAAAACTTAAATTTTTTGAACCTGATTTTATTATTTGTCTTTACAACGAGTTTTGTAAAAGCAGAAACAGTTGTGGACGTGATTGTTAACAGTGCGGACCATGATACACTCGAAGAAGCAGTCATTGCTGCAGAACTTGATGATGCTCTATCCGCTGAGGGCAATTTTACCGTATTTGCTCCAACAGATGATGCCTTTAAAGCATTACCGGAAGGAACCCTGGATGCACTGCTGGAAAATCCTACCGGAAACCTTGCGCAGATATTATTATTTCATGTCGCGGGGGATAGTGTCAGATCATCAGCCTTATCGGATGACCAGATGATAACCACCCTGCAGGGACAGCAGGCCATGGTCAACATTGAAGGATCAGCCGTTACCATTAACAATGCTACTGTTACCGTTGCTGATATCAGCACTGACAATGGCATTGTTCATGTTATCGATGCAGTAATGCTGCCTGACTATGATGTTAAGGTGGAGATGACTGATGAATATGGTAAAATATTGACCGACAGGGAAGGGAACACCCTTTATTACTTCACCAAAGACGTGAATGATACCTCGGTATGTATCGATGGTTGCATAGCCAACTGGCCGGAATTTTACAGTGCCGGATTGTATTTGCCTTCAGAAATGGACAGAAATGATTTTTCTTCCTTTGAAAGGACGGATGGATCTATGCAAACCACATTCAAAGGCTGGCCGCTTTATTATTTTGCGAATGATAACCAAGCCGGTGACATTAACGGAGAGAATGTTAATAATGTATGGTATGTAGCCAAACCGGATTACACCATCATGCTTTCTGATAATCAATTGGTTGGTGAAGATGGAAAGGATTACAAAGGGGATTATACGGAAGGGGAAGAAATAATTCAGTTTTTTACTGATGATGATGGTTATACCCTTTATACCTGGAAAAATGATTTTTATAACCGCAACATGTTCACCAAACCTGATTTTTCCAACAATGCAGTATGGCCCATTTATGAAGTTGATGAGATTGATATTCCTTCAGTTCTTGAATCCGCTTCATTTGATACCATTGATGTTCATGGGAGAAGCCAATTAACCTATCGCGGATGGCCGTTGTATTATTATGGGGCTGACGATTCCACACGGGGAAGCACCAAAGGAGTTAGTTTTCCTGCCCCGGGCGTGTGGCCGGTTGCTAAGGCTGTCATGGATACAGCTCCAAATTATTCTGTAGTTGACATAGTGGTTGGCAGTGACGATCACAACACGCTTGAGACGGCCGTGGTAGAAGCCGAACTGGCCGCTGCCTTGTCCGCCGAAGGACCATTTACCGTATTTGCCCCGACCGATGCAGCCTTTGATTCATTGCCGGATGGCACATTGGATGACCTGTTGGCCGACCCGACGGGAGACCTGGCCGGTATCCTGCAATATCATGTGGTCAGCGGCAAAGTCATGTCCGGCGACCTGTCTGATGGCATGAAGGTGGCAACACTTCAGGGAGACAGCATCATGATAAGTATAGACGGAGGCGATGTGATGATCAATGATGTCAGGGTAACCGCAGCGGATCTGGAAGCAGACAACGGCGTGGTACATGTGATAGACAAGGTAATGTTGCCACCGGCGCCAGCGCTTCCCGCTACTGTAGTGGACATAGTGGTAGGCAGTGACGACCACAACACGCTGGAGACGGCTGTGGTAGAAGCCGAACTGGCCGCTGCCTTGTCCGCCGAAGGACCTTTTACTGTATTTGCTCCGGGCGATGCAGCTTTTGATTCGTTGCCGGATGGCACACTGGATGACCTGTTGGCCGACCCGACGGGAGACCTGGCCGGTATCCTGCAATATCATGTGGTCAGCGGCAAAGTCATGTCCGGCGACCTGTCTGATGGCATGAAGGTGGCAACACTTCAGGGAGACAGCATCATGATAAGTATAGACGGAGGCGATGTGATGATCAATGATGCCAGGGTAACCGCAGCCGATCTGGAAGCAGACAACGGCGTGGTACATGTGATAGACAAGGTGATGTTGCCACCGGTTGCCACCGGCATTGCGGCGACAGCATTTGAGACCGGCAGCATCAGTTTGTATCCGAACCCGGCCACTTCTTATCTGACAATAGATTTCGAAGTTAAAAATGCCTCAACAATTGATATATCTATATATGACATTACCGGTGCCAAAATCAAAACCCTTTCCAACAATTATTACAACACCGGATATCATTCAGTGACCCAATCTGTCAATAATATCCGGGCAGGGGTTTATATCATATCAATTACAGATGGTTCAACGGTGAAATCGATGAAGTTAAATATCCGATAAACACCAAATATATATCACATCTAATTTAAAGGAGCGCTGAAAAGTGCTCCTTTTTTTGTTTTAGAAGAACCGAAAAACAATGAATGCTTGTGAATCATATATTGTTAAAAAAAAATGTTATAAGGTAAATGTCATTCTTAAGTATTTTTAGTAGTTTTATTATGCGAAATAAAATATTTAGAGAATGATAAACCAAGAGACTGTAAACGCCGCATCCATCGCATCACGGTTCATTAACAATACCAACCGGCATGTATTCCTGACCGGTAAGGCCGGTACCGGCAAAACAACCTTCTTAAAAACCATTGAACAGACATCCCATAAAAGTCCGGTCATTGCAGCACCAACGGGTATAGCTGCGATCAATGCCGGTGGCGTGACCCTGCATTCATTGTTTCAGTTGCCTTTTGGATCTTTTATTCCTGAAAGTGATTTTCCTTATCAGCCTGATTCACAGGTACAAATAAACACACCGAAGACTTTAATGAGCAATTTCAAAATAAACAGGGTAAAAAGAACCTTGATCCAGGAAATGGAACTTCTCATTATTGATGAAGTAAGCATGTTACGGGCCGATTTGCTGGATGCCATTGATGTGGTTTTGAAAACAATACGAAGGCAAAAGCAAAAGCCTTTCGGTGGCGTTCAGATCTTGTTTATTGGAGACCTACTGCAACTCCCCCCGGTGGTAAAAAGAGATGAATGGAATATTTTATCCAAATATTATAAAAGTGCTTATTTCTTTGAATCAAAAGCCCTGCAAGCAAGCAAACCCATTTATATTGAATTGGAAAAAATATTCAGACAAAGTGATCAAACGTTTATTTCTATCCTGAATAATCTCAGAAACAATCAAACAACCAGGGAAGATATCAGGAAGTTAAATCAACACTATCAAACTTCCATTAACCCAAAGGATGCTAAAGGAAGGGTATTCATTACTACCCATAATCGCAAGGCAGATGCCATAAATAAACAATCATTGCAAAAGTTACCCGGCAAATCATATTATTTTGATGCCGAGGTTAAAGGTGATTTCAAGGAATATTTGTATCCCGTGGACTATACCCTGGAGTTAAAAACCGGAGCCCAGGTAATGTTTATCAAAAATGATTATTCCGGGGAACAACGGTATTTTAACGGTAAAATTGGGGAAGTAACCGAAATTGATGATGAATGGGGAATCATCGTAAAATTTAATGATGGTTCACCGGACACCACTGTTGAGCGATACACCTGGGAAAATAAAAGATATACCATTGATAAGGATACTGATGAGATCATTGAAAAGAAGGAGGGGAGTTTTTCACATTTTCCGATCAAGCTTGCCTGGGCCATAACGGTTCATAAAAGTCAGGGATTGACCTTTGATAAAGCCATTATCGATGTTTCGGAAGCTTTTGCACCTGGACAGGTCTATGTGGCTTTATCCAGGCTGACTTCCCTTAATGGATTGATACTGAATGCTCCCTTGAAAGAAAAGGGGCTTGAACCAGATGAAGCCATTATTAATTTCACCTGTGAAAAAGAGGATCCGGTTAAGCTCAATGAACATTTATCAGTGGCATCATGGGATTATTTATGGGATATGGTGATGCAGGCTTTTGATTTTAGTCCCTTGACTGCAAGTTTGAAATATCATCTTAACAGCTATGATAAAAATGCCAAGAAGTCGGCAAAACAGCAACATATTGGCTGGGCGAAAAACATCCATGATAAATTCATCCCGGTGAGGGAGTTGGCTGATAAGTTTTTGATGCAACTAAAGAAATATTCATTGTCAGACCAGGATGATCTTCTGGTTTACCTGAAGGATCGTTTGGGAGCGGCAGACAATTATTTTCAGCCTACCCTGGAATCACTTTCAAAAAGCATATTGAATCATATTGCTTTAATGGAAGAAGAAGTTGGCGTGAAAAATTATATCAATGAATTAAAAGAACTGGAGTCAAGGGTGTTTAAACAATTGAAAATGATAAAAAAAGCAGGGGCAATTGTCACGTCTGCTCTTGAAAACAAAGAGATTTCCAGGGAGGATATAAAAGAGCAGCAAATAATGAAGGACAGAAGAAAAAAGATGTCCGGGCAAGGCAATAGAAAAATAAAAAACAGCAAAAACAGAAAGGATTACCAGGATCAGAAAAAATGGAAGGCTAAAAAAGATTCCGGTTCTGAGAAACAAAATAGTACGGATTCATATCCTCAGAATGAACATGGCCCGGTGGATTATGACAATCCATCAGAAGAGTTGTCTGTTTCAGCCGGACAAGCAAACGATAAGTCAAAGAAGACCAACACCAAAGAGATTAGCTACCAACTATTTACAGATGGCAAAAGCATCGAGGAAATAGCCAGGGAACGGTCTCTGGCCGAATCTACCATTGAAGGACATTTGGCCCATTTTGTTGGCTTGGGAGAATTGGACATTGAACAATTCGTAGAAAAATATAAAATACATGCCATCAGCACCGTTTCAAAAAAGCTCGATACCACTAAGTTTAAGGCCATAAAACAGGCGTTGGGTGATGAATTTACTTATAGCGATATCCGTTTTGTGATGGCTCATAAAAGCTACAAGGCAAATGACTGATGACCAATGCATTTTTGGGTTGAAATCATCTTCAACTTCAGTCATCATTGCAAGTGCGTCCTGATGACCAATGCATTTTTGGGTTGAAATCATCTGAGTATAGTATGTTAACATTATTCGTATCGTTATCGCTCATTTTGAATATAAATTTTAACAAATTGCATTATTAGCACCAAGAAAAAAAATCCTTGTGAATATCTTAAACCGCAGAAAATTAGCATATTTGTGGATATAAGATTTTGGCAATAACGCAGGCATCGCACATTTTAGCCAATCAAAATTACAATTCAGCGTTTATTAGCTTATAACAAGGTTGGAATCAAGTCACCACTTAATTTAAGCATGCTTACTTCAGTCTCCAGAATGGCAAATCTCAGTTCTGTTACCTTGTTTTTTACCTGGAGCAGTGCGCTTTGGGTTTGACGGAAATCATACCCGTTAATGGCACCGCTTTCTAATTGTTTTCTGGCAATGTTCATGGATTTTTCTGCTGCATCCAGACTTTTCAGAGTAAGTCTGTATTGCCTGAAATATGAGTCATGCAGGTTGATAAGTTGTATGACGGAGGCCTTAATTTGCTGGGAGACTTGTTTTCTGTTGATGCCTGCATTTTCCTGCTCAATCTCAGCGTTTTTAAGTTGAATGCTTTCCCGGCCTCCGTCATATAAATTAAACCGAATCCGAACGCCAAACTGGGGACCAAAACTGTTTCGTGATTCAACAAAGCCCAATTCGCTGGTTTGCTGAGAAAATGAATAGTTTCCAAAGAGACTGACTTCCGGGTATTTATCCCCGGATTCTATTTTGGTGGCAGTTTCTGCCAATAATTCATTAATCTTTGACTGCTCAAGGGATATATTATTATTAACGGCAGATTGAATTAAAGAATCCTTTTCTTTCATTTCAAAAAATGCAGGTTCATCCATTATCAGTGGAATATCCGATTCCAATTCCCGGTTAATTATCCGGTTTATATGCACTTCAATATTTTGAATGACAGATTTTTTATTTTCAACCATCACACTATCCGAGTGAAAATTAACCACTGCCTGATGGTAGAGCAAGGCATTTCCTGAGCCCAGCTCTAGCTTTTCTTTCTCTATATTCAGACGGTAATCAGAGATCGCTAAAGATTGCCTGAAATGAGCCAAAAGTTGTTTTTCTTTGATTAATTCATAATAGGCTGTGGCCAAATCCGAAACGGTTTGCTCTACATAATACCTGGTATCCAACACGCTGATTTTCTGCAGATTTTCGAGTCTGTCCTTCCGGGCAAACATTTTAAATCCATCAAACACCACCCAATTTACCTGTACCATGGCATTTAAGGATGTACTCAAAGCATTGGAACCACTTCTGGAGTCACCGGTGTAAAACTCTGAAGTAGAACTTTCAATTGACCCGCTTTGTTGGGCATCCAGTCCCACCGTCGGAAGGTAACCGGCATTGCCAATGGTATTGTTATTTGATGCAATTCTTTCCTGGTTGCGCATTATCCTGATTTGATAGTTTTCCGCCAGGGTTTTGTTTATCATATCATCAAGGGTGTAGGAAGAACCGTTATTTGTCTGCTGTGCCATTAATGAAACGGCATCAACCACCGAAAACACGATGATGAGCATGGTGACAACGATTGCTTTTCTTTTTGAAGATAATATGTTTCTATGTTTCTTCTTCGATAACATATTTGTCTTTTTTGTTGGCAATGAAACTATAAAGCGCTGGTATGATAAAAAGGGTCAGGATAAGCGAAAAGAGCATTCCACCGATTATGGCGATACCCAATGGGACGCGACTGGAAGAGGCGCCACCGATGGAAATGGTAAGCGGTAAAACACCCAGTATTGTCGCCATGCTGGTCATCAGAATGGGTCGAAACCGTTCGGAAGCAGCGTGGATGACTGCATGAATGACAGACTGTCCGGCCAATCTCTTTTGATTGGCAAACTCCACGATCAAGATGCCGTTTTTGGTCACTATACCGATTAATACAATCATTCCGATTTGACTGAAAATGTTGATGGTCTGACCGAAAATATATAGCGACATCAGGGCACCGGCCAGGGCCATCGGTACGGTAAACATGATGGTAAGCGGATCCCTGAAACTTTCAAATTGTCCCGACAAGGTTAAATATATCAAGACCAGTGCAAAAATAAATATCAGAAACAGGTTGCTTGAACTTTCTTCATAATCTTCGGAAGTCCCGGTGAGGGCAGTACTAAATGAACCATCGAGCACTTCATCAGCAATATCACGCATGCCTTGTATTCCCTCTTCCAAAGAGGTGCCGGGGGAAAGCGAAGCAGAAACGGTAGCTGATGTATATCGGTTATACCGAAGCAACTGGGGAGGGCGACTTTCATCCCTCAATGTTACGATATTATCGAGCGACACCATTTCGCCCGAAGCTGTTTTTACTTTTATATTGGTCAGATCATGGGGTTCATCTCTTTGATCTTCTTCAGCACGGGCAATGACATAGTATTGTTTTCCATTCCTGATAAAGTAACCCAGTCGCTGTTCACTAAAATAGGTTTGCAGGGTTTGGGCGATATCCCTTACCGATATTCCCATGTCCAGGGCTTTGTTTCTGTCAATGTTGAGCACTATTTCCGGCTTGGTAAATTTCAAATTGATATCTACCACCCCAAAGGCAGGATGATTCCTGGCACGTTCCATGAAGCCGGGGATGACTTCCTTTAGCATGTCCAGGTTGGGAGCCTGCAACACAAATTGTACCGGGAGTCCTCTTCCACCCGAGCTAATGGTGGGTTCCTGGATAACATAGGTTTGGGCAAAGTTGTATTCCCTGACCTTTTGACTTAATTCACCGGCCAACTCCATCTGGGTGCGTTCTCTTTCTTCAGGGGGGTATAATTTTAACCACATAAATCCCCTGTTTACTGATACAGAAGCTCCGAAACCCGGAGAAGTGACCGACAACAGGTATTCTTTTTCGGGAATGGTATCCACCAGACTGATAAGTTGTAGTAAGTACTTATCCATCATCTCGTATGAAGCGCCTTCAGGCGCTGTGGAAACCAGCCTGAGCTGACTTTTATCTTCAAGCGGAGCCAGTTCGGATTGCAGGTTGGTAAAAAAGAACCAGATAAGTCCGGCTATTACTGCCATAATGGGAAAAACCAGCCGCCTTCTTCTCATGAATGAAACCAACCAGCCTTTATAATTATTAAACAAGAAGTTGATGGGACGCTTTACAGGTCGAAGGATTCGATATTCTTTATCTGTTTTCCTTAAAATCCGGGAACTAAGCATGGCAGTGAGGGACAACGAAATAAAGGTGGAGATGGCCACTGCACTGGTAACCACAAGGGCAAACTCCCTGAATAATTCTCCTACCAGACCCTCCAGAAAAAAAATGGGAAGGAAAACACTAATAAGCGTGATGGTGGTCGCGATAACGGCAAAAAACACCTGTCGTGAACCCTTAAAGGCTGCCTGGATGGGGTGAAACCCTTTTTCAACCTTTGAAAAAATATTCTCCATGACCACAATGGCATCGTCCACTACCAGACCGGTAGCCAGCAGTAAGCCCAAAAGGGATAATATGTTGATGGAATAGCCTGCCATGTATAGTGCGGCAAAGGTTCCGATAAGGGAAATGGGAATGGTAATAACAGGTATAAAAGTTGTCCTGATGTTTCTCAGAAAAATAAATACCACCAGCAAGACCAGCCCAAAAGCAATAAAAATGGTGATTTCCACTTCATTGATGGATCTGCGGATGTTTTTTGTCACATCCATCCCCACGCCCAGGGTGATGTCTGGAGGCAAATCCTGCTTCAGCACATCGACCCGGTTGAATGCTTCATCAACGATTTCGATATAGTTGGCTCCCGGCTGGGGCACCATGGCTACCCCAACCATGGGTTTGCCATGATTTCCCCTCAGGATGGATTTTTCATTCAGTGCCCCTAGTTCCACCCGGCCGATGTCCTTTACACGCACCAGGGTATTTCCTATCTTTTTGATAATCAGGTTGCTGAATTCTTCTTCAGTGTTTAACCGGCCGTAAGTCCGGATGGTCAGGTATTTACGATCACCTTCAATCCGGCCTGTAGGCAGTTCAAGGTTTTGTGCAGAGAGGGCATTACGGATATCCATGGGCGTCAAACGGTAAGCATCAAGTTTGTCCGGGTCGAGTATTAAACGCATGGCATATTCTTTTTCTCCCCACAGGTAAATTTCACTTACACCCTCAATGGTTTGCAGTCGCTCCGCAAAGATATTGTCCGCAATATCGGTCAGTTCGAGCAAACTTCTTTTGTCACTGGACATGGTAATGGCCAGTATGGTTTGAGCATCTGCATCGGCTTTGGAAACGATGGGAGGGTCTGCATCCGGAGGAAGGCTGCGGACAGCTTGCGATACTTTATCCCTTACATCATTGGCTGCATCATCCAGGTCCATGCCCAATTTAAATTCAACCCTGATAGTGCTTCTGCCGTTTGAACTGATGGAACTCATGGTTTTGATGCCTTCCACCTGGTTGATTTCCTCTTCCAGGGGCTCGGTTATCTGGGTTTCGATGATTTCAGCATTGGCCCCGGTGTAATTGGTTCTTACGGATACGACAGGCGGATCAACACTCGGATATTCCCTTACTCCCAATGTAAAAAATGCCACTGCTCCAAAAACAACAATGGCAATGGCGAATACCGAAGCCAGTACCGGTCTTTTAATGCTGAGGTCAGAAAGTGTCATAGCGCTCCGTCCTCTTTGATTTTGCCAACTGTTAACCGGTCTCCCTGGCTTATTTCGAGCAGACCGGTGACTATGACCGTATCACCAATTGAAACACCCGACAATGCCTGAACCATTGAGGAGGTTCTGGTTCCGATGTCTATCTGCTGTCGAACAGCCCGGCTGTTTTCCACCTTATACACCACATGGGTGTTTAATTCAGGTATGACGGCTTCAGCAGGCACCAGCAAGGCATTCTGACCTTGTTCGATATTTATCTTTATGTTGGCATAATCGCCCGCAATAAAATTATGATCTGAATTATTAAGCAATGCCCTGATTTGCAGACTGCGGTTGGATGGGTCGATGACCGGATCAATGGCATATATTTCAGCGTTGGAAGTATCTCCGGAGCCAGATGATGATATGGTGACAAGTTGACCGGTATGTATTTGATCAGCGTATTTTGCCGGAATCGAAAAGTGCACCTTGATTGGATCAATCTGCGCAAGCTGGGTGATGAGTTCACCGGTAGATAGAAACGCACCAGGACTGAAATTGCGCATGCCCAGTTTTCCGCTAAAAGGAGCATCAACCCTGGCCAGGTTTATTTTTACATTCAATTCCTCAATTTGTGCATTCAGATCCTCGACCAATGCTTCAGCCTGATCAACCTCCTCCTGACTAGCCCCTTCTATTTTTAACAGATTTTTTTTGCGGTGAAGTTCATTGCGGGCACTTATTAACCTGGCTTCCAGTCCATGCTTTCTTGCTTTCATGGTTCTGTCATCAATTTGAATCAGGGGATCACCCTGGTTTACCTTTTCTCCCTCATTAAAAAGTATGGCCATTACATTTCCGGAAACAGGGGCTTTAAGTTCGACCTGTTCATTTGGGAGCAATTCCCCGGTGGAAGTGATTCCGATAGATAGTTCAGAAGGTTTCACAATGTAAACATCTACTTTTGTTATTGCGCTTCGCTGATTATTGGTTTCTTTCATCTTGCATGAATTAAAACCTGCAAGCAATGTAGGAATGATCAATAAGGCAGATATGGGCAATTTTAAATAGCCGGAATTAATCAGCGATTTTAGATGTCGCGGATTAATGACTAGTCTGATAAAAGCAAAAAAACCGTTGTTTAAATGATGCCTCTTTTGAAATGTAATCATCATGAGAGAAAAATTGATTGTTGTTTTATAAACAGCAAAAATGAATTGCATAACAGGATTAACATTGTTAATGGGAAATGGTTTAAAAAGCTAAATTTTCTTTAGATTTTTAACGGGTTCCAGTAAGCCATTTTTCATTTTTAGTGGTTATAAGCTGTATTCAGAACGTTTAAAAACAATTGTTTACACTATTTGTTTTGGCCATTTCAACCCACCGGTATTGAATAATTCGTTTGGCAAACATTTTAGGTTTTTCAAAGTATAATTTAGATCCGGCCGGCCATGCTTTGCTTTGTATGGTTTTTCTGTATTTATCAATAACATTGGCAATGATTTGCCTTTCTTTTTCAGGGATGAAATTCAAGTCTTGCCGTTCTAAAATGATATTCTGCAACTCAAAAAGATCATGTTCTTTGCCCAGATAATCAGATAGCTCATCAAGCGATGTTATATAACCATTCATTACTTCCGGCCATATTTCTTCAAGCAAAAGGCAAATATACCAAAGATATTTTGCACGTTTTCGCCATTCATGAAAGTTTTTACCACCTGGAAATTCATTTACTAAGGCTAGCGCATTCCTGCCTCGTTTATATACTTTTTTTATTCCATTATAAATCAGGGAAATATCATCATCATCCATAGAGAGCTCATGAATTTTTTGCCGGGCTTGCTGAAGCTTTTTTATTGTGTCATTCAGAATGATCTCATTGTCTTTAAGATTTTTCAATGTCTCATCATATTCCTGTTGGAAATAATCATAAATGGAACCGGCAGTTTTGGGCAGCTTATTTTCCGACATAATTTCTTCCAGGGTGTCGAGGTGCACCTTGGTTTCCCTTAATTTACCCAGTCTTTTGGATAAATCCCTGAACAAAGTATTCATATCACGGTAAGCTTCCTTTTTAATATTATGGCGCATTAAACGCAGGACAGCCCGGGACTTTTTCATATTTTTTCTAAACTCATGAACAGATACATCCGTTTCTTTCTCTTTATCAGTAAGCTGTTGCAATGAATCTTCCATTTGTTCATTGAGTATTCTCTTTAATTCTTTGTTAAGGGGAGTTGTCAGATCAATTTTATAATTCATGTTCCATCATTTTTCTATACAGCTTTTATTAGGGCAAAAATCATGCGAAAGGAAAAAGGGGGATATCATGAAGCATTAAACTTGCTACTGGGTTGATGCAAGAAAAACAAGAAAAAAGGGATGCAAAAAATATAATGGGATATATCGGTTTTACTATTTCTACAATTCCTGATTGATCAAGACCGTTTACCGGCTCGTCAAGGATTAATAACTTGGGCTTATGAATGAGATCTTTTGCCAATCTCAGGCGCTCCTTGTTCCCCAGGGATAAATGCTGTTCTTTGATGTTTTTACAATAGCCGTTATCCTTATGAAGTGAAAGAAAGGAATGTATTTTGTAATTTTTTTTTTTCTATTTTTGCAGGTGTAATAATATTTATGAAAGGCAAGCATAAAATACTATCTGTACTGGTTTTGTTGGTTTTCTTAACCACGTTTTTGCAGGTTTCGCTTCATGCATATGAAAATGAGAAAGACAGGCATGATTGCCATTCGAAACATCAGCAGGAACAAACTGATACGTGTCCGCAGCAACATGACCAGGAAGACAATCACTGTAACAGTTGTTCGGATTGCCAATGTTGCCATCATCAGCGGTATTTTGACAATCACCATTTCCGGATTTCATTGCTTTCCTTCAAGGTATTTGAATATACCATGTATAATGAACACTACCAGATAATAATGCCTATCGACATCTGGAATCCGCCCAAGTCCCTGAAAAATTCCTGATTATTTTCGAAAGCGCTTCAAGCTAATTTTTTCGCATCCCATTGATTAACAGGATTTATTTTATAAAAAGGTCATTTCCCTTTTACCTGGCTTAATCGCCCGGGAAAACACCAAACCGGATAACCCGGAAAATGGAGATCGAAAAACGGAAATCTTATTTCAATATTTATCAGAATATGTAAGAGTATTCTAAACGATAATCCTATCACTTGGGCACTTGCAAGCATTAATTTCCATAAAATTCTAAATGATTAAACATGAAAACAATATATTTAACAGGTTTTTGTTTGGCTACTATTTAGTGGTTCTAAGCAACCATGCGTCCTATTGTCGGCACAGGTTGCTATGGCTTTCCGTTATGCTTAATGGCAACAAAAACATTTCGTCTTAGAAATAGCATGGATTAATGATATTTTCGTATTTTTGAGTTTATGGATAATAAAGATTTAAATAAGGATAAACTGATTGAATATTGGATTACTGACTCGGATGATGATTATGAGACAATGATTGTAATGTTTGATTCGAAAAAATTTAGTTGGTATTTATTCATTGGGCATTTGATGATTGAGAAACTTTTAAAAGCATATTATGTCAAGGTTAAATCGGACTATCCACCATTTATTCATAATCTTTTGAGACTTGCAGAAAAAGCTGAATTGAGTTTAACTGATGGTAAGAAACAGCAATTTGTAACAATTACTGCATTCAATATCAATGCTAGTTAAGATGACTATAAAATGAGTTTTAAAAAACAATGCACAGCTGAATTTACCAAAAAGTGGATTGATAAATTAAAAGGCCTAAGACCTTGGATAAAAACATTGATACAACAATAGCAAAATATCTGGAATTGATTAAAGAAAAATACTCCGATATTGAGAGAGTATTTTTATTTGGTTCATATGCCAAAGGAAAATCTACTGACGATAGCGATATTGACGTAGCGTTGATATTTTCAAACCTTGATGACACTAAACGATTTGATATTCAGGTACAACTTATGATGCTGGCGGCACAGATTGATTCAAGGATTGAACCACATCCAATATCTCACAATGATTTTTATTCAGGAAATCCATTTGTAGCTGAGATAAAAAAGACCGGAATTGAAGTTGCTGCATAAGCCACATAAGCACAACATTCATGCGCAATACGGGAGTTACAGCGTGTTTCAGCGTCAGTGGCTCGTTTCAGCCTTTCTGCATCTTGATTAGGTAGTGGCTTCAAAATCCCGTGCTGCGCATAATGTATCGAAAAGCAATAGAAAGAATAATTTCTTCAGAGAGATTACAACCATACCTTCGCCATCATAGTAATAATTTAGAAAAGGCTTTTGAGCATTATAAAGCAAATATTGAAATTATAGAAGCATTTTATCCATTAATATCTATTTTGGAGGTAGGATTAAGAAATAATATTGATTATCAAATTAGTAGGCGTTTTGCAAATAACAATTGGTTTGAAGATGGTACTTTCATAAAAGTTGTATCTACCTATCAAATAGACTGCATATCAGAAGCAGGGAAAAATATTCTTAGAGAGAAAAAATCAATTACTCCAGGAAAAATAGTAGCTGAGCTTTCTTTTGGATTTTGGACTTCATTATTTG
>CAYFUP010000064.1:0-16199 GCA_964346235.1 uncultured Bacteroidales bacterium
TGAATGTTAGTTGTTTTTTAAGTATTCTGATCTCAACCATAATATTCCGATGCCAGGGGGATTGTCTAAGTATAAGGCAATCTCAGCTTAATTGCACTCAAGTACATGTTCCATTTCATATTCTGCATTGGCTTTAAAATCACCATAAGCAGCATTACTAAATGCTTCACATGCCTGCGATTTGTTATTCTGATTTTTATAAGCGACACCTAATTCATAATATACTTTTGCTTGTTTTTCATTATCATCTTCTATATATTCCAGGGCATTGTTGGCGGCTTCAATGGCTTTATCATAATCCGGTAATTTATTATAGACCGTTGCCATCCCGTAATATACTTCAGGATTTTCCGGATCGAATGATTTTACAGCATTATAGAATTCAATGGCCTGCTCAAAGTTGCCCTGCTCCCTGGCAGAATTGCCGTTTTGCATATAAGTACTTATGGCCATTTGTTCAGCCTTTCGGGCAATACCCATTTCTTTTTGTTCCTTTCCTATTCTAATGGTTTCTTCAAAAGCCGTTTTCATCTTATCAAAATTTTCCTTTTTTCTATGGGTTAAACCCTCCAGGTAATATAACTCAGGGTCGTCTCCATTATACTTTTCAGCCATTTCTAAATTTTTTAGGGCTTCATCAAAATTATCCGAACTGTAGGCTTTTTTCCCATTGTTCTTATAGTATTGAGCCAATACCCTGTCAGCTTTGCTTTTAACATTATCATTAAACATTTCGCCGGTTTCCGATGCTTTTTTGAAGGATTCAATGGCTGCAGACATGTTTTTGTTTCTATATTCTTGTCTTGCAATATTATAATGACAGATGGGTAGTTGGTTTTCAGATTTAATGATAATTTGCTCCGCATCAGGACCCAATTGTTCACTGATTTCAAGGGCTTCATTAAAATGTGCTAAAGCTTCTTTCGGCTGATCATCAATCTTTTGAACGCCAGCATTGAATTCCTGCTGAGCTTCCTGCAATGTCTGTCCAAAGCTTTGAGATGAAAATACAATTAACAAAGCAATTAATAGACTTTTAAACGCTGATTTTCCAATGTTCTCCATGACTTCTTCTGTTTTTAATAAGGTTATTTTTTTGGACGGTAAATATAATAAATATGTTAATGATTTCATATATAATGCTATAAATATAAATATTTTTTTAAAAATCTGATTATCAATTACTTTATGCTTATATTCCTGCCTTTCCATGTTAGAATTTTTAACGTATTGAATGAAATGGATCTGATTGCGATGAGATTTAACATCAAAATTTGTGCCGGATGCAAAACAATGTTATACATGACCTTTTGATGAGACAATAATGAAATCATCACCCTGTTTGCGATTATCAAAAAAACCATTCCGGTAAGCAGTTCACGGTTAAATGTCAAAATGACAGGGATATATCCAAAAAAGATTAAGATAAGAAAAAAGCATACCAGCCAATAAGATTGCCCGAATCCAGATAATATGTTTTTTGTAAATCCATTGATGCCCTCCTTAAAATTGTTGTACATCCGGCAGTTGACAATGCCACCTCCAAGCAGCACCTCGCCTGCTAAACGATGTCTTTTCACCAGCTTCATGATTTCAATGTCTTCTGTAATTTTATTTTTTACTTTTTGATGCCATTCATGATAGCAGGAATGCCTGAACATCATAAACTGGCCATTTGCTGCACTAAGAGACGGATAGCTGGTAGTGTAAACCATCCAGAGCGGCAATAAGTTCAGTAAAATAAAGTGCATAATGGGAACGATCACCTTTTCTCCCAAGGTAAGCATCTGTTGATCCGGGAAGATGCTCAGCAATGCCAGCTTTTTTGTTTTCATCTCATCAATTCCCGCGTTTATGACACTTGGATGCAGGGAAATGTCAGCATCAATAAAAAGAAGGTATTCTCCCTGTGCTTGCCTGCTTAACTGATGGCAGGCCCAATTCTTTCCAAGCCAGCCTTCTGGGAGATTATCCCCTTGTAAGACAGTAAGATTGGGAAAGTCATGACGGGCTTTGTCCAATAAATCAAACGTTCGGTCTTCCGACTGATCATCGTAACATATAACCTCGCAGTTTTTATAATTCAGTTTTTTCAGGTTTTCTACCAAATGGCGAATATTTTTTTCTTCATTTCTTAATGGTATTAATATGGAGACTAATTCATTATGATGATTTGAAGTGTTGTTCAGCAGCGGTCGGGTAATGAAATTCGTAAAGGTGACGAGAAATCTCAATATCAAAAACAGGGCAACGATGATGGCTATTGTTTCCACAAGATGGTTTTGATTATACGTTCATGTTTAAATAATCGGACGACCCACATTGATATTGTTTCCACAAGATAAATTTTATTATGGGTTGGTACGGTTTCATTTTGTCATTGTTTCACTTTAATGCGGATTCAATGCTTTGATTTTATGGATCTGGCCATGGATGGCATAGCGATAGAACGCTTGGTATGCTTTTTCGATTTCCTCAGCATTCAATGTTTTTGACATATCATACTCTTTTAAATTTATCATGACCGTAGGTTTCGGATTTGAAGCAAAATCAATCATGGTAGCTGCCATGATAAGCTGGTAATGAACAGCATTATTGATGATGTCATTGTTTTTGAACATACTAAATATTCCCTTTTGAAAGGATATGTCATGCTGGTATAGGGAAGTAATTTCACCCTGCGGATAAACAACCACCAGGTTATCAGGGTCTTCTAATAATTCCCTGGTATATTTGATGCTTTCTATCACGCCCCTGGTTTTCTTTTTTATGGAATAGGCACCGATTTTACTAAGAAACTTACGCCGGGATAATTCCTCCTCAAGCATCATTACATGAATTTTTTTATGGATGTACCTCAGATTTACATTTAACATGAAAAATCCATCCCACCAACTGATATGATTGGCCAAAATGAGGGTGGATTTAGTTTTTGTTACATTGAATGGACTAAAATCTATTTCATGAAAATGACGTTTCAGAATAAAATTTATATACCGGTGAAAGAATAATTCATACCATTTATTATGGCTTGCTTTTATCATCTTTTATATTCGTTGTATTTGACGATTTTTCACATACATTATAAAAGTTAAATAATTGTTTTGAACATTACAAATATGGCTTAGAACCACTTTAGCATAATTTGTTAGTTTTCTTAGTGACACTATTTAGCTCCTTTGATCAGATCAGCCACAATTTTACCGGACAGAATACTTATCGGAATGCCTCCTCCGGGATGAACGCTTCCTCCACAAAAATACAAACCTTTTATTGTTTTTGAAAAGTTGGGATGACGCAGGAAAGCAGAAAAACTGCTATTTGAACTTGGGCCATATAAAGCCCCTTTGTATGATCGTGTGTTTTTCTCAATATCAACCGGATCCAGTATTTTTTCCCGTTCAATATACGGTTCAATGTCGTCATCCAGGGCTTCATTGATTTGTTTTATAATAAAACGGCGGGTTTTCTCTTTAATGGCAGCCCAGTCATGTTGATTATCATAGGGAACATTGATCATGATGTGCCAGTTTTCGCCATATTCCGGTGCATCATTCATTTCCTTTTTTGATGAAATGTAAACATACACGGTTGGGGCAGGACTTGGTTCTCTTTTTTTGAAAATGGAGTTGAATTCATCCTGATAATCTTTACTGAAAAAAACATTATGCAGGGAAAGCTGTGGAAATTTTTTCTTCATGCCCCAGCAAAATATAAGGGCTGAATTTGATAATTCCTGTTTATCAAGTTTTTTTGGAATATTTTTACCTGGCAACAACTCCTGATAAGTCTTATAAACATCTGCATTACTTATCACCAAATCGGCTGAAATGGTTTTCTCTTCATCCCGGTCATTGCTTATGGCAATTCCGCTGGCATAACCACCGGATACCATTATTTCCCGGACTTCATGATTAAAATAAAAGTTGACCCCAATAATGGAAGCCAGGTTAAATAATTGTTTGCTTAAAGAATATACTCCGTTTTTGATATGATATGCCCCCAGGTTATGTTCCAGGTGTGATATCATGGTCAGCATTCCCGGTGCTTTATAGGGATCTGAACCATTGTATGTTGCGTACCGGTCAAAAAGCTGGATAAGCTTATCGCTTTTAAAATATTTTTTATTGACCCCATGCATGGTTTTGGTGAGATGCAATTTCCAAAAATTCGATAATGCATAAAGAGATTTCCATGTGAGCAGGTTTTTCCATTGGTGAATGGACTTTTCCAGAAAAATGGAAGCGGTCAGATCATATTTTTCCCGGGCATTGTGAAGGTATTTTTTTAGTCTGGATGACAATTCCCCCGCATTTTCAACTTCTTCTGCAAACTTTACAACATCATGGTAAGCATGGATGATGCTTTTGTCTTCAAAGAAGTATGTAAACGGACTATCGATTTTTACAATGTCAACATAATCCTCGGGGTTTTCACCAGCCATCAGAAACAATTCGTTGATTAGATGAGGCAGGGTTACTAAGGTCGGACCGATGTCAAACCGGTACCCATTGTCTTGAATTTGAGCTATTTTTCCACCAGGATGTTCATTGGCTTCAAAAATATGAACTTCATGACCGGTTGTGGCCAGTCTGATGCCTGCACTTAATCCCCCTATACCTGAACCGATGATGACAATTTTCACAATAAAATGGAATTATGATTCAATGAAGATGCCATACAAAAATGAATAATTTTTCTGATTATTAAAACCCCTTGATAGATTTCGTCATTGATTATAAATTTTGATATCAAATACCAAGGTGGCATATGGGTGTATATCCCTATAATACTCATCACCATAAGCCAGGTCAGATGGGATGATAAGAATGGCTTCCCCTCCTTTATTCATCTCCAGCACTCCTTTTTCAAGCCCTTCAATTACCCGGTCGGAACCAATGGTAAACTGGAAAAAGTTATGCTGGTCAAATACGGCTCCGTCAAGATATTTTGCTTCATATTCCAGGGCAACCAGATCTCCGTTTTGCAATGAATCACCTTCTCCTTTCTTTTGTGTGATGTAATAGAATCCGGTTGTATTTTTTTCAACATCAAATTGTTGCTGCTCAATATAATTGTCTATCCTGTTCATTTCCCATTCTTCAGGATTGTCTATGATCTTTTTCAATTTAAGGGTGGAATGATAGGTATTATACACATCAAAATCACTGGATGGTGCATTATAAGCTAAATCAAATGGTATTATCAGGTCAATGATGCCTCCTTCTCCAATCAACTTTATCCCGATATTGATTCCGAGTATAAACTGGGTGGATCCCACAATAAAATAATCGTTGGTATCTGAAAAGGCCCGGGAAGGATCATTTCCCAATATATTATTGATCACAGATACATTGACAAAATCATTATTTTCGGGAATATCGTCATTTCCGCTATTAACAATATGATAATACAATCCGTTGTCATCTTCTTGATAAGTCGTATCGGCCGTATTATTGAGGTAATTATTGATTTTTCTTTTTTCTTTTTCTCTGGCTTCCTGTTCTTCATTTTTACATGAAAACAAGAGCAATAGACTCATTATTAAACCAACAAGTAAAAAAAACCTGTTAAAACCATTTATCATATTTCACTATTTTGAATCAAACCATTATCTGATATCCATTAATTCTATTTCATAAATCAAGGAAGTAAATGGAGGAATAATGCCGGTGCTCGACCCCTCCTGTCCGAAAGCAATATCTGAAGGAAGTATTACCAGGGCCTTACCACCTTCCCTCATCATGCCGAATGCTTCTTCCAAACCTTCAATGACCTGCCATTCTTGTCCATATACAAATTCAAAAGGTTGCGCTCTTTTTTTGGTGGAGTCGAAGAATTTGCCATTCAGAAATTTCCCTTCATAATGCACGGTAATGGTATCGCCTTCTGTTACGATTTCTCCTTCACCGGTACGGATGGGAATAAAAACCAAACCGGTATTGGTGGGTTCAACATCTATTTTGTTTTTTTCAAGATATTGCCTTAAGACGATTTGTTCATATTCGCCAAAGTCTTCAATCCATTTAAGAAATGCTTCTTTCTCCTTTTGGTATTCAGCTTGCTTTTGCACTTCAAGCATGTTTACACCAATTTTCATATTAGAACCGGAATCGATGAAACTGGGCAGTGAGGAGTTTAGCGTAATGTTAAAGAATTTGTCTGCCGAAATGATAAATTTTGCCTTATCTCCCTCTGCCAGCATCGCAAAACATTCATCGATAGCTCCTTTATATTCCGGTTCCGATATTTGAAATTTCCGTCTTCCATGAAAGAAAACCGAATCTTCCATGGTACTGTATGAGATGTCTGCGGTAATGTAATCACCCGGAGCGGGTTTTATTTCACTTTCTCCAATTTTTAAAAGCTTATAATGAAAACCACTTTTCGACTCGGAATAACCAGGGTAGGGCGACCTGTTGCATGCAGCTGCTATTAATATGATGAGAACCGGAATAGCTATTGCAGCTTTCATGGTGTTATTTTTTGCAATACTGAATGCTGACATGGTATTTTGTTATTTTTTGTGAACTTCAAGAATTTCGACTTGATAGAGAATGACGCTTCTTCCCGGAATCTTGTTTTGGTCACCTATCAGACCGTGTCCCAGGTGAGGCGGAATAATAAATCTTCCTTTTTCTCCTTCATGAAGCATGGTAAGCCCCTGTTCAAGTCCCGTTTCCAATTGCTCATGACCCAGGTTGACTTTTTTTGCTCCGATCCTTTCAGAATCATACAATTTGGTTCCGTCCAGTAAACTTACTTCATAATTAAAAACAACCTGATCTCCTTTTTCAATTTTCGTCCCATCATGCTTTTCATACACCATATACCACAAGCCTGTTTCTGTTTCTTTCATATCCCAGTTTCTTCGATCGATATAATTTTTAATTACCTCCGCATCCCGTTTGATCAAATATTTATTGGCTTTTATTAGTTCTTCCTCATTTAATTTCTTGGTTTGATTGTTTTCGTCTCCGTTATTCCCTGTACACGATAACAAGGTCATCAAAAAAGCGGCTATGGATATAAAATAGTAAAACTTCATGTCTGTTCTTTATATAATCAAATCAAAAGCTTTCACGTGTTCATTAATTCATCTATAAAGACAGGTAACAGATCCTGAAACTTTTTTATTGTATCATGAAGGTTTAATTCAATTTTTCCTCCGGCGGCATTGGTATGCCCTCCACCATTAAAATATTTAGCAGAAAACAGATTGACAGGGAAATTCCCTTTAGAGCGAAAGGATATTTTGGTGATGTCATCCTTTTCCATGAAAAGCGCAGAAAATCGAATATTTTTGATGGAAAGGGGCAGATTTACAAACCCTTCGGAGTCCCCTGTTTTAAAATTAAACCTTTCCTGGTCTTCTTTTGAAAGGTAAATGTAAGCAGTCTTGTATTCCGAAAGCACTACCAGGCGTTTATAAAGACTGTATCCCATTAATTGCATCCGTTCAATGCTAAATTTATCATATACATTGGTATGAACTTTTTCTATATCAATATGGTAGTTCATCAGATCTGAGAGAATTAAAAAAGTTCGTTGATGCACATTGTATTTGAAATCCACGGTATCGGTCATAATTCCGGTATATATGCATTCTGCAATGGACTTGTCCAGTTTATTGGTAATCGGAAAACCATGGATAAATTCATATACCAATTCAGCTGTTGAACTCACTTCAGTTTTGGCAATAAGGTAATTGGCATAGTCAGAATCGATGGGATGATGGTCAATTACGATTCGCTGTGCCTCTGATCTCATTATATAAGGTTTGATTTTTTCAATTCTGTTTAATGCATTAAAATCTATGTTGATAATAATATCGGCATTCAGAATCATTTGTCCGGTTCCTTCGCTGTCATCATCGAAAACTTTTATCATGTCTCCGCCTGGCAGCCAGCTGAGAAATTCTGGCATTTCGTTGGGAGTTATCAAAAAAGGCTGGTGGTTTGTCTTTTTAAAAAAGTGGTACAAAGCCAGTCCTGAACCTACCGCATCACCATCGGGATTGACATGGGTAATGATTGCAATTTGTTTGGGTTCAGAAAATTCCTGAATGAGTGCCGTGTTATTTTTAACCAAAGTACTTATCAAATCATTTAAAATTAAACAAAAAATCAAATATAATGTAATTATTATAACTATTTGATGAAAACTACATGAAATATTCTTATATTAGCTTTTACTAAATTTAATAAAATGAAGGGAAATAATACGCTTACCATTATCAAACCCAATGCCGTTGAAAACGATATCGTAGGCCCGATATTGTGTATGATAAACGATGCGGATTTCTATCTTGCAGCCATCAAAACTTTGAAGCTAACTTTTGATCAGGCTGAAGCTTTCTATGCGGTTCATAAAGGAAAACCTTTTTATGAAGGATTAATCAATTTTATGACCAGCGGTCCCGTTGTGGTAGCCATACTGGAAAAAGAAAATGCAGTGGAAGCCTATCGTGAATTAATGGGGCCGACAGATCCATCGGAGGCAAAAGAAGGAACCATCAGGCACCGGTTCGGTGAATCCATTCAGAAGAATGCCGTGCATGGATCTGATAGTGACGAAAACGCCATGCTGGAGATTGGTTTCTTCTTTAGCAAGTATGAAAGGTTTTCAAAATATCATCCGATAACACTGGAATAATGCCGAACTAAGTAAGTTTTATTTCATCAATAATTTTTTCTCCGGCTTTCTCATTTAACCGGTCGGCAAGCTGGTCCTTAAGCATATATAATTCGTTTCTTACAACGGAAGAATTTAATGTAACATATAAGATCCTTTTTTTTATGCTTAGTTTTTCCGTATAGCTGTTAATGGTTTTACCAACCACTTCTTGCCACGAGTTTATCACGCGGGCTTCTTTTAGTTTTGTGTCAATATTTAAGTCCTTTAATACTTGATCTACGATGCTGTTTATTTTCTCCGTGTTGCTCTTTCTCATAATTTATTCACATTATTCGTTTAGATCAATGGTGATAATTTTATAATCGATATCAAATTCTTTCAAGATATTATCGACTCTTTGTTTATTGGTATCTGTTATAAAAATCTGACCGAAATTATTTTCAGAAACCAGTTTCACAATTTGGGTAACCCTTTTTGAATCGAGTTTGTCAAATATATCATCCAGCAATAATATGGGGTTAAAGTTATTAATTCCTTTAATAAATTCAAATTGGGCAAGCTTAAGGGCAATCAGAAAGGACTTCTGCTGGCCCTGGGAACCTGTTTTTTTAAGTGGATAGCCGTGGACCTCGAATAGCAGGTCGTCTTTATGGATGCCTGATGAGGTATATTGTAGCATGCGATCCCTGGGGAGGGAGGTTTTTAAGAGGGTTGCCATGTCACTCGCGTGCAGATCGGATTTATAGGCAATATGAGCAGTTTCATTGCTTGAAGAGATATACTGATAATACTTGTGAAAAATGGGCAAAAGGTTTTCAATAAATACTTTTCTCGTTTGGTAAATGGACTTTCCCAACTGGATAAGCTGATCATCATAGATTTCTATCATGTTATGATCAAAATTCCCTTTTTCAGCGAATCTTTTCAGCAGGGAATTTCTTTGGGAAACCGCTTTATTGTATTGGATGACATTGTCCAGATAATCTCTGTTAAACTGCGAAATGACGCTGTCAAAAAATTTTCTTCTTTCTTCGCTACCGCCTCTTATTAGATAGGAGTCGTATGGAGAACTGATAACCAGTGGAATCAGTCCGATATGATCGGCCAGCCGTTCATAATCCTTTTGGTTTCGTTTAAATACTTTCCGGGTATTTCTTTTAACACTGCAGAAGATGTTCTCTTTCTTTTCATTCCTTGCGTAATCTCCCTGGATCGTAAAAAATTCCTGGTTAAAACGTATATTTTGACTATCAATGGGATTAAAATAACTTTTACAAAATGATAAATAATATACAGCATCTAAAATATTTGATTTACCAACGCCGTTCTCCCCAACAATGCAATTGATTTTAGGGGAAAAAATCATTTCAGTGGACTCATAATTTTTAAAGTTTATTAAAGAAAGATTTCTCAGGTGCATTTGAATATTACATTTTGAGGTGGAAAATATGAAATGTAAAAATATTAAATTCCTGCACTTATTAGTTTTATTTGATGATAATCATTTGTAATGAAAAAAATGCAATTTATTTGAAGCTATTTTAAAAATAAATAATAAAAAATATACATTTGCACGCTAGTTTATAACCAATAATATAGTTATTAAAATGGCAAAAAAGCAATCAGGAAGTCATCAGACACCGGAACAATTAGAAGCATTTGAAAGCGCGTTAACGAAGACTGAAAAGTTCATCGAGGATAACCAAAAGCTCATCACTATAGTGGTTCTGGTAATTGTTGCGGCTGTAGCCATATACCTTGGATTTAAGAGATTTTACCTGGGACCTTTAAATCAGGAAGCCCAGTCGCAAATGTTTATGGCTGAGCGATATTTTGAGCGTGATTCATTTGATTTGGCATTATATGGTGATGGAAATTATTTTGGATTCATTGATATCATTGAAGAATATGGCATTACCAAATCCGGCAATCTTGCCAGTTATTATGCCGGTATATCTTATTTGCATTTAAGGGATTTCGAAAGTGCAATTGATTATTTAAAGGATTTTAACAGAAAAGGGCAATTGGTCGGAGCCGTTTCTTACGGAGCCATCGGAGATGCTTACAACGGAATGGAAGAATACGAAGATGCAGTGGATTATTATATGGATGCGGCCGGATATAATGAAAACAAGTTTACCACTCCTTTTTATTTAATGAAAGCCGGAAAAACCTACGAAATATTGAGGGAATATGAAAAGGCCCTGGAGGTATATAGCCAGATTAAAGAGGCTTATCCTGAATCCTCAGAGGGCAGGGAAATTGACAAATACATAACAAGAGCCGAAATTAAGTCCACCTATTGATATCAGGACATTCAACAATCACACTGCATAATTCCACCACTAATTAGGATTGATGACATGGCGACGAGTTTAAAGATCCTCACTGAGCAAAAGGATATAAGCATGCCTTCTGCAAAATCATTGAAGTTTGGCATCGTGGTTTCGGAGTTCAACCACCAGATTACCAATGCATTATTGCAAGGAGCGGTAAATACTTTAAAGCACCATTTTGCGCTGGATGCAAACATTACCGTTGAGCAAGTCCCAGGAAGTTTTGAGATTCCAAAAGCAGCGCAGTACCTGGCTGAATATAAATATCCGGATGCCATTATTTGTATCGGGTGCATTATCCGGGGGGAGACACCTCATTTTGATTATATCTCCAAAGGGGTTACCCAGGGCATTATGCAGCTTAATTTGGATTATGAAATTCCATTCATTTTTGGTGTATTGACCACTGATAATCTTCAGCAGGCAGAAGACAGGGCAGGAGGGAAGCTTGGGAACAAAGGAGAAGAAGCTGCTGTTGCGGCCATCAGAATGGCGGCCTTTCACAACAGAATGACTATATAGTGGTTTTATTATAAGTAAGATTTTTGTAAATTTGCGTCCGTTATTTGCTCACGCTATTTATTATGATGCGGAGGCATTCATTTATGAAAAGCAGTTTTTATTGAAAAAAATCTGGCTCCGTAGCTCAGTTGGATAGAGCAACGGCCTTCTAAGCCGTGGGTCGCAGGTTCGAATCCTGCCGGAGTCACTCCCATTTTTAGATTGCTGCCTAATCCCATAGGCATCTCTAATTGTTTCTACAAATTTCTTTTCCTTAACCCCCATATCTCTATGACCATCTCCTTTCATTCCTCCCGAAACCCTTATCATCCCGGCAGTTGTTTATAAATTGTTGAAAGCTTTCCCGTTAGGATTCCAGGAGGCATTGTTTTTTTCATTTTTTTTAAGGTTGTAAACATAAAGAACTTTTATTCAGTGAAAACCAATCATAAAACCACAAAAATACCTGAGCTAAAGCGTATTAAACTTCATACTATTAGGTTTAACCGTTTAGAATCCGCTGCCATTGAAAAATATTGTTCCAGGTATAAGGTTGCAAATAAGTCGAAGTTCATGCGGGAAGCCATCATCAATGAGATTCTTCAAAAATATGAAAAGGATTATCCTTCCCTTTTTGAACCAAAACAATTACGTTTATTTAAATAGTGGTTCTGAGAACCACTTTAGAATAATTTGTTAGTTTTCTTATTTTCACTAAATAGTGCCTTCAAACCGGTTTCAAATATAAAGGGCGTATTAGGTCAGGTTCCCGGATTTTTCTTGCTCCATAACTGCAGCTTCTTTTTTACTGATTCCTAACCGCTCGACTTTCACTTTTTCCGTTTCCGATTTAATTTTTTGAAAGGTATTATCACTGGCTGAGGTTAAAGGCAATCTTAACTGGTTGTTAACGATGTTTTGAGCATTTAACGATGCTTTTACGCCGGCCGGATTTCCTTCGGCGAATAATAAATCATACATACCGGATAGCTTCATGTTTATCTTCGCAGCGCCTTTTGTTTTGCCCTTGATGGCTTTATTAACCATTCTGGAGAATTCAAAAGGAAGGGTGTTGGCAATCACAGAAATAACCCCATCGCCACCGATGGATATGATGGGCAAAGCATGACCGTCGTCGCCTGACAATACTGCAAAATCGCGTGGTTTTCCGGCAATGATATCTAATATTTGAGAAAGGTCGCCGGATGCTTCCTTGATGGCTACTATGTTATCCTTTTCTGCCAGTCTTAATGTTGTCTCCGGCTTGATATTCACACCGGTCCTTCCCGGCACATTATAGAGTATCACAGGAACAGGACTGTGAGAGGCGATGGCAGCATAATGCTTGCATATTCCTTCCTGGGAAGGTTTGTTATAATAAGGTGCTACTGATAATATGCCGCTGATGCCTTCATAATCATACATATGCATTTCACTTAAAACAGCTTCTGTATTATTTCCGCCAACCCCTATAACCAAAGGAACGCGATTACTTATTTTTTCAATGATATAATTTACCACCGCCAACTTTTCATCTTTGGATAGCGTCACGGACTCTCCGGTGGTACCTAAAGCAACTATATAGTCCACTTCATTGGTGATGACATGATCCACTACGTTTTCAAGTGCATGAAAATCAATGCTATAGTCATTTCTAAAAGGAGTTACCAGTGCAACCCCTGTTCCGGAAAAAATATGCCTTGCCATAAATTAAACTTTTTGATTTATTACCGTTAAATAATGTTTGAGTTGCGCTGCGTAGTATTC
The DNA here is from genome assembly GCA_964346235.1 of uncultured Bacteroidales bacterium. Classification (GTDB taxonomy): domain Bacteria; phylum Bacteroidota; class Bacteroidia; order Bacteroidales; family CAYFUP01; genus CAYFUP01. Next base: position 13,242 of record CAYFUP010000064.1, read on the forward strand.
AAATTGATTATTGTCCTGAAGATCAATGATTAGGTCACAGAATTTTCCAGCCTCATTTTTTAATCCGATTTTAAAGTGAGCCTTTGAAAGGCCAGTTAAATATGACGTTTGTAAATCTGTTTTCATGTTTAAATTAATGAGCATATCGTAAGGTTGATGAATAAAATCCTCAACCACAGGGCCTTTCGGTAAAAAGTACCAGTTCAGATCCTCAAGGCCAATAATATTAATTCTTTTTTTCTCGCTCAGGTTGCCATCGAGTTCAGGATTTCTGGAAAAAACGACAAGAGTCATTTGCAATGGCAGATTTTTCAAGTAGTTGAGCAGTTCACGCTTTTCTTCGTAATCCTGCTCATGCTCAATGGTAAATATGATACCTACATTTTGAGCATCTTGGAAATTGCAAGCTTTCTTTGTCCGTTTTAATTTCTTTGCCCTGTGAACAAGAATCTTATGTCCAATATTAATCCTGGTCTGTTTTAATAATTTCACCCCGTAAATTTAAGAAAAATCTTTTTTGTGGAAGGCATCAAATAAACATTCATTGAATCATTTTCAGGAATTCATTTTCTGAGATAACCGGAATGTTGAGTTCTTCAGCTTTTTTTCTTTTGGAAGGTCCCATATTTTCACCTGCTATAATGAAATCCGTTGTTGAGGAAATGCTGCTTGCATTTTTACCACCTGAAGATTCAATGATTTCTTTTAATTCATCCCTGGTAAACTGCTCAAACTTTCCTGAAATGACAATTGTTTTTCCACTGAGTTGATTACGACTTACCTCACCAATCTGCTGATTGGCTGCAACCTCAGCTTCTCGTTCCCGGCTGTCTCTTTCTTCCGCGGAAAGGTTAACACCGGCATTCTCCAGTTTTTCAATGATTTTAATATTTTTATCATCATGAAAGAAGTCAATGATGCTTTGGGCAATCTTGCCGCCGATTTCATTGATTTCAGTTAAATCCTGGTAAGAAGCTTCTTTCAGGGCGTCAATGCTTCTAAAATATTTCGACAGCGTTTTGGCTGCGGTTTGCCCGATGTGTTTAATGCCCAATGCGTATAGCAAACGGTGATAAGGTACGTTTTTTGACTTTTCGATGCTGTTGATAAGGTTGCTGGCAGATTTTTCCCCAAAACGTTCAAGTTTTAATAAGTCTTCTTTCTTTAGTTGATACAGGTCGGCATAATCCCTGATAAGGTTGTTTTCGTAAAGCTGGTTGATGGTGGCCTTTGCCAAACCAATGTCCATGGCTTTCCGGGAGACAAAATGTTCAATTTTGCCTTTTATCTGGGGGGGACAGCCATATTCATTGGGACAGAAATGCCTGGCTTCCCCTTCTTTCCTTATTAATCCAGTGCCGCATTCCGGACAATTCTGAATAAACTCGATTTGTTTACTGTCCGGGGGGCGCTGCGATTTATCAACTCCGACGATTTTGGGAATTATTTCCCCCCCTTTCTCCACAAAGACTTTATCATGTATTCTTACATCCAGCAATGCTATCTGATCCGCGTTATGAAGGGAAGCCCTTTTTACAATGGTTCCGGCGAGCTGAACCGGTTCGAGGTTGGCCACTGGTGTGATGGCTCCGGTGCGACCTACCTGGTAATCAATGGAATTAATGGCGGTAAGTGCCTGTTCCGCTTTGAATTTATAAGAAATGGCCCAACGGGGAGAGTTGGAGGTATATCCCAATTTTTCTTGCTTCTCGTAAGCATTCACTTTGATCACTACCCCGTCGATACCGTACGCAAGATTATCCCTTTCTTTTTCCCAATAATCGATAAAATCATACACTTCATTGAGCATATGGCATTTTCTGATATGTTCAGGAATTTTCAGCCCCCATTTTTTTGCTTCAGTTAAATTTTCGTAATGTGAAGCATGCGGCAGGGCTTCGCCAAGGATGGAATAAATGTAGCAATCGAGCGGGCGTCTGGCCACCAGGGAAGGATTTTGAATTTTAAGTGAACCTGAGGCTGCATTCCTTGGATTGGCAAAAGGTTCTTCTCCATTTTGAATTCTCTGTTCATTAAACTTTTTAAATCCATCGAAAGGCATAAATATCTCACCCCTGACTTCAAAAAATGATGGATAATCATTGTTTTGGAGTTGCAAAGGGATGGACTTGATGGTTCTTACGTTGGAAGTGATTTCGTCGCCAGTGGTTCCGTCTCCCCTGGTAACCGCCCGCAAGAGTTTTCCTCCCTGGTAGGTCATGCTGATGGCAGTTCCATCATATTTAAGCTCGCAGACATATTCGAAATCATCGCCAATTCCTTTCTTAACCCTTTTGTCAAAATCTGCCAGTTCCTCTTTTGAGTATGTATTCCCTAATGATAACATTGGATAATGATGCTGTACCTGCGTAAATTCAATGTTCCGGTCGTCTCCCACCCGCCTTGAAGGGGAATTTTTATCGCTGAATTCAGGAAACCGTTCTTCGAGATCGATCAGCTCTTTCATTAATTTATCATATTCGAAATCGCTGATGTTGGGATTCGATAATACATAATATTTATAATTGTGTTCGTTGAGCACACCTCTTAACTTCTTAATTCGTTTTTCAGCTTCTTTTTTATTGATTTCCATTTTTCTATTTATTAATGTTACGCCGATTTTTTAACCAATCGTTTTGCTTATCCGCTATTTAATCAATTCAGCCTGAAACCATTTCAAAGACGTTTCAATGATTTATTGGGCCCAGATATTCCCGAAGGTCTTCTGACCAAAAAATATAGGAACAAAGCATTTGTTATGCAAAACAAACCTACATATTTTTTTTTATTTGAGCAGGAGAAATTGATGGTAAAAAAAGCATTTACCGCAATTAGTGGATTTAGGAAAACTGCCCAAATATTCTATAGTGTTTCTGGGAAGGCATGAATCTTTTGAATTTACTAAGGGTTTGATGCAAAATAAACTGTGCAGAATAAACGAAGTTATTTTGTTCTTTG
>CAYFUP010000065.1:0-16158 GCA_964346235.1 uncultured Bacteroidales bacterium
GAAATAAATCAGGGGGATAATTCGCAACAGATATGCTTTGATGACCACCTTTTTATGCGCATGGCTCTTCTCCAGGAAGTTACAATATTCGTTGGCAAGGGCGACAAATTCGATTACATTTTTTGAATAAACTGTTTTGTTCATCTCATCCTGCATGAGCGATATGATTTAATGACAATGGATATGACCAGGGTTAAAATACAAATTCCCATTAACCGGTAAGTGAACAAAGATAATGGGAAAATTTTATGCCTGAATGCTATTTAATTCTCTATTTCTACCAGCACATCCCCTTTTACAACAGAGTCATTCTCCTTTACATTTATTTTTGATACTTTTCCGGAAACATGGGCGAGAATCTCATTTTGCATCTTCATGGCCTCCAAAATAAATACCGCATCCCCTGTTTTGACTTCTGTATTTTCTTCTGCCAGCACTTCCACTATTTTGCCTGGCATGGGCGCAGTGATTGGTTCGGAGGCATCTTTCTCCTGATGTTTTTCCAGGTATTTTTTTCTCTTGAATGAAATCGGGGTTTCAATGGAGAAATGGTAACTCACTCCATTGATCATGATGATGAATTTATTCTGATTCTTCTCAATAATCTCCGCATAATACTTCCGGTTTTTCCATTTTAGGTAAAAGAACCCGTCTTCTGATTCAATGATTTCTATATCAGAGACCTGCCGGTTAATTTTAATGCCTTTGTTTTGGCTAAAGGTAATATCATATTTCTTTTTACCTTCTCCGCAGGCAATGTATTTTACGGCTCCTTTTTCTAAATTTTCTCCTTTTTTAAAGTTTACCTTCATTCGTTTAGGTTTTTAATTAAACACTGGGTTATATGGAAGATGAAAGCTTATTTCTATCATGTCAAAAAGAAGCATTGCGGTTAAAGTGATTTAAGTCTCTTATTCAGCAGCCAGGGAGTAAGGTTTTTACCTTTTTCATAGTCCACGAGCACTTCTTCATCCTGGTTAACATCAATAATATGTTCCACGGTAGCAAGAAAAGCCGCCAGTTTTTCCTCCTCAGGTTCCTGGTAATATAATTGATCCATGTTTTCTTCAATAAAGGATGTACTAAATTCTCCCTTCTTAAAGTATTTATTGTGCATCACTGCTTTATGAAACGGAATGGTTGTTTTAAATCCTTTTATTTTCACTTTGCTTAAAGCATTAAGCATGTTGGTGATGGCCTTTTGCCTGTTGGGGCCTGATACGATTAATTTGGCAATCATTGAATCATAATAGGGAGTGATTTGAGCGTTATCTTTTATCCCGGTATCTATTCGTATATATTTTCCATTGGGAAAAATGGCTTTTTCGATAATGCCCTGGTTGGGGGCAAATCCGGCCTGGACATCTTCTGCGTTTATCCGGCATTCAATGCACCATCCATCAAATTTTATATCTTTTTGTTTAAATGAAAGGCTTTGACCATCTGCGACCGTTAATTGCTGCTCGATCAGATCTACACCGGTAATTTGTTCAGTTACAGGATGCTCAACCTGAATGCGGGTATTCATTTCCATGAAGTAAAAGTTCCTGTCAGCATCTAGCAGAAACTCCACCGTGCCGGCACTATAATACCCGACAGCCTTCGCCATACGTATGGCAGCATTCCCCATTTTTTCACGCAATTCCTCATCCAATGCAGGGGAGGGTGATTCTTCAATGAGCTTTTGATGCTTTCGCTGTATAGAACACTCCCGCTCACCCAGGTGAACTACGTTTCCTTTTTGATCTCCAAGAATTTGAAATTCAACATGTCTGGGATTTCTGATGTATTTTTCAATAAAAACGGAAGAATCACTGAAAGCCTTTTCTGCCTCTGTGGTAGCGAGGCGATACATTTTATCCATTTCCTTCTGCTTCTCGACAATTCGCATGCCCCTGCCTCCTCCTCCTGCTGCCGCTTTCAATATCACGGGGTATCCAATGCGGCGGGCTATAGCCATGGCCCTGAGGGCTGAACTGACATTACCGTCACTTCCTTCAAGCAATGGCACATCATGGTTTTTGGCAATGGTTTTTGCTATGGTTTTATTGCCCATCTTATATATGGCATCAGGGGACGGACCTACGTAGATGATCCCTTCATCCTGACATCTTTGAGCAAAATAGGGGCTTTCAGCCAAAAAACCATAACCCGGATGCACCGCATCTATGTTCTTTTCTTTAGCGGTATTCACTATTCTTTCAATGTCGAGAAACTCAGGAATTTCTTCAAGGTTTTCCGTAAAATCGCAAATTTCATCAGCTACATCCAGGTAAAGCGCTTTGGGTTCCTTTGCCGTTTTTATGACATAAGTTCTAATACCCAGGTTTTTGGCTGTCTTGATAATCCTAACAGCTATCTCCCCTCTGTTTGCAATAAGTAAACTTTTGATCTTCATCTTCTGCCATTTATTTTCAAGGACTTTCCAATACTTTGCAAATTAAGTAAAATAAAATAAAATAATGCTATAAAGGAATATTTCCATGTTTCCTTTCTGGAGTTTCCAGGTGTTTGGTTTCCAATGCCTCGAGCGCGGTTATGACTTTTTTCCGGGTAACTGCAGGGTCAATGACTTCATCAATGTACCCTTTCTCGTCAGCAATATAAGGATTAGCGATGTCATCCCGGTATTTCATGGCCAATTCTTTCTTAAACTTATCTTTATCTTCAGCTTTTTCCATTTCCCTGCGGTATAAAACTGCCACAGCTCCTTCTGGTCCCATTACAGCAATTTCAGCGGTAGGCCATGCAAAATTAAAATCTCCCCCAATATTTTTACTGTTCATCACAATATACGCTCCACCATAGGCTTTCCTGAGGATGATTGTGATCTTCGGTACGGTTGCTTCGCAAAATGCATATAATAATTTGGCGCCATGTTTGATTATTCCGCTATGCTCCTGGTCTATTCCGGGCAGAAAACCTGGTACATCCTCCAAAACCAGGAGGGGTATGTTAAAAGAATCACAAAAACGTACAAACCTGGCCCCTTTCATAGAGGAGGCAATATCCAGCGTGCCTGCGAGAATTTTTGGTTGATTGGCGATAACACCAACCGTTTTTCCGTTAAGCCTCGTTAAACCGATAACAATGCTTTGGGCATAATGTTCGGATAGTTCGTAAAATCTTCCGCTATCAGCAATCAGCCTGATTATGTCTTTGACGTCATAAGGTTTATTGGGATCATCAGGTACAATATCCCTCAATTTCTCTTCAATTCTGTCTGGTTTATCTTCCGTCTCAATAAAAGGAGGATTTTCGAGATTGTTAGATGGAAAATAAGACAGCATTTTTCTTACTCCGATTAAAACATTTTCTTCGTCATCATAAACCATTTGGGCCACTCCGCTCTTTTTGGAATGTATTTCAGCACCACCAAGCTTTTCATGGGTAACATCCTCGTTAAGCACTTCTTTGACCACATTCGGGCCGGTGACAAACATATAGCTGGTCTTGTTGGTCATAAAAACAAAATCAGTAAGTGCAGGCGAATACACAGCGCCTCCCGCTGCAGGCCCCATTATTACTGAGATCTGGGGAATTACTCCGGATGAACGAACATTGCGGTAGAAGATTTTAGCATATCCGGCCAGACTGGCAATTCCTTCCTGGATCCTGGCTCCGCCTGAATCAATGATACCGATGATGGGTGCACCCATTTTCAGGGCCATATCCTGCACTTTCACAATTTTTTCAGCGTGGACTGAACCAAGGGATCCGCCCATAACAGAAAAATCCTGTGAATAAACAAATGCCAGGCGACCCTTGATTTTTCCATATCCTATGATTACCCCGTCGCCATATTTCCTGTTCACTTTACCAAATCCACCTTCTGCAGAAATGACAAAAGCATCAATCTCTTCAAAGGTGTGCTCATCAAAAAGGAGATTTATCCTTTCCCTGGCAGATAATTTTCCTTTACTATGTTGTTTGTTTTCGGCTTCTTTTTGCTGTTCAACAAAATACTGATTATTTCTGTCTTTATAACGTTTAAAGTTTTTACCGCTTAAATCCATAAATGATTATTTTGATTTTGTTGGGAGAAAGGATTACAGAATCGATTATATAAAAATGGCCTATACTTCATTGTTATCAATTGATTGGTATGTCAGGGTATTAAATCCGGTTATCGACCACTATAATATAAAATTTTAAACATGTAAAATTAGGTAAATATTTATGAGAAACGAAAAATTAAAAGATAATATATTGTTGTATTCTTATATCTTTACTTTGATTTCCATATTGATTCTCATTATAATTCTCATTCATTGAAGAATTTATAAATAGCAGATTCTTTCAGTATGGAAATAAAAATTTATAAATTATTTAAAAAGAAGGTATTTCCTGCGACTGAATATTCAGTCAATCCACACCACGGTTATTCCGGATCCTCCACGTTCTATGTGCTCATCCTTAAAGTGATTGACAAATTCAACCGTATTCAGATAATCCCTTGTCGCCTGCCTTAAGGTCCCGTTTCCCTTCCCATGCAAGATCCGAAGCTCCTTATAATCGCTTACAATGGCCTTATCCAGGAAGCTGGAAAGTTCCTGCAACGCCTCATCAATTCGTTTTCCCCGTATATCAATATTGGGCTTGAAATTGAGTTTTTGTTGCTTATCCTCCAGCTGCTCGGAAATTATTACTGATTTATTTCTTTTGTTTTTTTGTTTGTATTCCTGGCTGGTAATTGGAATTAATTTATCCTTATCCGCCATCGTTTTGATATTTCCAAAAGCCACTAGGACTTTACCGGACTTAACTTCAATGATTTCACCCGCAGTTTCTTGTCCGGTTATCTTCACCTTATCACCTGGTTGAAAGCCCTTATCAACGCTTTCCTGATACTTTTCGGTTTTTCTTTGTTGTTCTTTTTGACTGCTGCGACCTGTTTTGCCTTGTTGTTTGTCCTTTTGATCTTGTCCCGGTTTTTTTTGAGAGGTTAGGCTTTCAATTTTGCTGTCTATTTGTTTAAGCTTATCCTGGTTATTTCGGATATAAGTGGACTTAACATCTTCCAGTTGCTCTCTAAGCTGGCGCGTTATTTCCTTTTCCGCCTGGTTTTTTCTGATTTCCTGAATCGTATTTTCAATTTTTTTGTTCAATCCTGAAAGCGTTGATTTCGCCTGATCTTCATAGTTTTTAAGAATTTCTTTCTTGGAATGTTCCAGTGATTTAAGATCTGATGAATATTTCGCCATCAAATTTTCCAGTTGTTTCTCTTTATGCCGGATGTTTTTACGCTTATTGGCATAATATCTTTTATCCCGGATGATGTCCTTCAGGTTTTTGTCGAAATCGATATGTTTCTTACCCACCTTATCGGTCGCATGTTGAAGAATTTCCTCATTAAGCCCTATTTTTCTGGCGATTTCAAATGCAAATGAACTACCCGGCTCCCCTATCTGCAATTGAAACAGCGGTTCAATTTTATCGGTATCGAAAAGCATGGCTCCGTTTACTATGCCATCTTTTGCCGATGCAAAATGCTTGAGGTTGGTGTAATGGGTGGTGATTACCCCAAAGGTATGTTTTTCATTGAACTTATCGAGCAGGGATTCCGCTATGGCGCCGCCTATCAGTGGTTCTGTGCCCGCCCCGAACTCGTCAATCAACAAAAGGGTCCCATCATCCGCATGTTTATAAAAGAACTTCATGTTATGCAAATGCGAACTATAGGTACTTAAATCATTTTCAATGGACTGGTCATCACCTATGTTGACGAATATCCTTGAAAAGATCCCTGCTTCCGAATTTTCATTCATGGGAACCAGCAATCCGCATTGTAACATATACTGGACCAATCCGACTGTTTGCAGGCAAACAGATTTTCCACCAGCATTGGGTCCCGAAATGACCAGTATCCTGTTTGTTTGATCCAGCTTAATATCAAGTGGCACCACATCCTTATTTTCCTTTTTAAATGATAAATACAACAAAGGATGCCTGGCTTTTTTCCAGTGGACATATGGTTTGTCTTCCAAAACCGGCATGGCACATTGAGATTCAGCAGCAAACAATGCCTTGGCCCGGATAAAGTCGATTTCCGAAAGAAAGTCAAAGCTTTGAAGCAACATCTCTGTATGAGGCCGGACAAAATCCGAAAAAGCAACCAGAATTTTTATAATTTCTCTGTTTTCAGCATATTCCAGTTCCCTGATTTCATTGTTAATCTCTACCACTTCGGAAGGCTCGATAAAAACGGTTTTCCCTGTGGCTGATTCATCCTGGATATAACCTGGAATTTTTCTTTTGTGGGTTACACTGACTGGTATTACCATCCTTCCGTTTCTGATGGTGGCAGAAGCATCCCCATCAAGGTATCCATCGGATCGAGCTTTTCTCAGCACCTGCTGCAAGGTCATGGAAATTTTCTGCTGGTAATCCTGGATCATCGATCTGATTCTCAGAAGCTCACGGGATGCATTGTCTTTGATCTTGCCTTTCCTGTCAAGAATTTGATTGATTTCAACGATAACAACTTCCTGCTCTTCAATACCTTTTGTTAAGGCTATCAATGAAGGATACTTGCTTTCTTCCTTTTTTCTAAAAAACCTGAGAATGGCATGGATATTTTCCAGTGATAATTTAAGGTGAAAGATCTCTTCCGTCTCAAGAAAAGATCCGATTGACTTAATTTTTTGAAGAGATTCTCTTACGTCAATAAAATGAGTAACCGGAAAATCATTTTCAAAACGGAGTATTTTTATAAATTCCTCAACCTGGCTCAATAACTTCTTAATCAGGAAATAAGAGCTATTAAAACTGATTTCATCAACCTTTGATTTTCCAAGATTACTTAAACAATGTTCCTTAACTTTTGTCCTAATTTTAGAAAATCCTAATTTTTCTTCAAAATTTTCCGGATATATCACTATATGCTAATCATTTTTAAATTGAATGTGCAAAAATAATACAATCGATCAGATACAGAAAACGTTTAAAATAAAAAACTATATTTCAGTATGTTTCAAAAAAACCGAACCCTGATTTGGATCACAGTCTTTGGCATTACGATGGCTTTTTTTGAGTCGGCCATTGTCATTTACCTGAGAGAAATATATTTCCCGGAAGGATTTTCATTTCCGTTGAAGCTACTTTCCAGCAAAATAGCCCTGACAGAAGTAATCCGTGAAGCCATGTCCATCATCATGATCATCAGCGTTGCCATGTTAGCGTCCCGTAAATTTGCTGTTCAGTTTGCTAACTTTCTTTACATTTTTGCGATCTGGGACATATTCTACTATGTCTTTTTAAAGCTTATTCTCGGATGGCCAGAAAGTTTGCTGACCTATGATATACTGTTCCTGATTCCTGCAAATTGGGTAGGTCCTGTCATTGCCCCGATAATCGTATCTTTCACCATAATATTACTGGCTTCTCTCATATATTTTTATGAAAGGAGGTTAAAACATATCAGAATTGTCAGGGAAGAATGGATATTGCTGTTTACCGGCGCCATTGTCCTGATTGTTGCCTTTATCTGGGATTACGCCACCTATATCGCAGAATACTATAAGTTTCACGAGGTCATCCGGCAAATGACCTCTCCGGCATTAAAAAGCATTGCATTGGATTACACTCCGGATTACTTTAACTGGCCATTATTTATATCAGGAGAAGGCATTATTCTTTATACCATTTATAAGTTCCGGCGAAGAAATCATAAACAGCTTATTAAAATTAATTCCTGATTTTATCCTTCGGGCCTTATCAGCAAACTTATCTGAACCATCTATGATAAATGAACATTAACACATACAAGCGAGATAACATCCGATGATGTTCCATCGGGCTGTTAAAAATGTAAATATAAACAGTTGAAAAGTTGTCAATTCATAGAAATAGTATTAAAATTGCCGATTATTCAAAAATAAACATAGCCTAAAAAATATATGAGCGCCCCATCAGTATCTTTTAAGCAAGATTATACAATGAGTTTACCCCTTCGCTGAAATCAAATAAGTTTACGAATTCGCCGAAGGCAAATAACCATGAAGGATCCATCGGTAACTGAAAAATAAAATTTGGATTTAGAATTAAAAAGATAACTGAAATACAATAAAATAATAAAAAAATTATCTCGTATGAACTTAGACAACCTGTTGGATCGTGTGGTTGAGATTGCCCTTTCAGCCGGACATTTTATTAAAAATGAAAGAATTGATTTAGGAACGGATTTTATTGAATCAAAAGGCACCAATAACTTTGTCACCTATGTGGACAAGAAAGCTGAAGAAGAGTTGGTCGATAAACTTGGCGAATTACTGCCGGAAGCCGGTTTTATTGCAGAAGAAGGAACCAGCAGTGAAAAAAAGGGGGAGTACAACTGGATTATTGATCCGTTGGACGGAACAACCAACTATATACACAATGTTCCCCCCTATGCTGTTAGCATCGGTCTGATGAAAAACAATGAAATCATTCTGGGGGTGATATATGAAATATTTGCCAATGAGAGTTTTACCGCGCATATTGAAACTGAATCAAAATTAGATGGCAGGAGCATTCAAGTTTCAAAAGTGGGTTCTGTCGCTGATGCACTCATTGCCACCGGATTTCCATACACTTCCTTCTCTAAAATCAATGAATTTTTCAAAACGATGGAATATTTTATGAAAAATTCTCACGGATTACGCCGCCTGGGTTCAGCTGCTACTGATATGGCCTATGTCGCATGCGGAAGATATGATGCATTTTATGAATACGGCCTCAGTCCCTGGGATACAGCAGCAGGAAGCTTAATCATCTCTCAGGCAGGAGGCAAAGTGAGTGACTTCAGCGGTGGCAATAATTTTTTATTTGGAAAAGAATTGATCTCTTCAAATGAACAAATTTTTGAAGAATTGAAAACCATTGTAAGGAACCTGACAGGAGGTGAACATTATTAATATTTTTCCCATGTATTTAGTCTTTTATCGCATATTATGGTTGTTTTCCCTGTTGCCTTTCAAGGTTTTATATATAATTTCTGACGGCTTTTATTTTCTTGCATACCATATTATTCAATACCGGAAAAAGGTGGTAATGAATAACCTGAAAAAGGCTTTTCCTGAAAAGAATGAAGATGAGTTAAAAAGAATCTCCAAAGCCTTTTATCACCATCTTTGTGATCTGGTGATAGAAATCATTGCCCTGGTTTCGATAAAAAAGGAAACCATTATGAAACGCTTCAGGTATGAAAATCCGGAACTTTTAGATGAATTGTATGACAAGGGCAAAAGCGTATGCATGGTCACCGGGCATTATGGCAACTGGGAATGGATGACAAGCTTTCACCTTATACAAAAACATTCATGCAAAGCCATCTATAAGAAGTTAAAAAATAAATTGGTGGACAGATTGTTAATTGACCTTCGTGAAAAATTTGGTGCCGAGACCGTTGAAAAAAAAGAAGCAACCCGTTTTATGCTTAATGCCCATAATCATCATGAACTTCATGCCACGCTTTTTCTGGGTGATCAGAAACCGGGAAAAAAGGACAGTCGGTATTGGACGAAATTCCTTAACCAGGATACATCGGTTTTTTTAGGGGTTGAAAAAATTGCGCGAAAGACCAACCAGCCTGTGGTATTTATCCATTATATCAAAGAGAAGCGTGGATACTATACCTGCAGGTATATCAAACTGTTTGATAACAGCAGCAAGACAAAGCCCTATGAAATCACTGAAGCGCATATCCAAACCCTGGAAAGAATAATCCGCGAGAAACCGGAATACTGGTTATGGTCTCACCGCCGCTGGAAACATAAAAAACCTGAGTATTACCGGGAGGTCAAGACATGAAGAATGTGGCAGTCGCTATCCTAAACTGGAACGGGAAGCATTTTTTAGAAAAATTCCTCCCTGCCGTGATATCAAATTCCACTGGTCAAGGAATTATGGTGTATGTCATCGACAACGCATCAACAGATGAATCGGTATCTTTCTTAAAGAAAAAACATCCGGAAGTGAAGATTATACAACTGGATAAAAACTATGGTTTTGCCGGGGGGTATAACAGGGGACTGCAGGAAATTCAGGCCGATTATTACCTGCTTTTAAATTCTGATGTGGAGGTAACGCCGGGATGGATACCCCCATTGTTTAAAGCTTTTGAAAATGATGAAAACCTGGTGGCCTGTATGCCGAAAATAAAATCCCTGCACAACAAAGATTCATTCGAATATGCCGGAGCAGCAGGCGGATTTATTGATAAATACGGCTATACTTTTTGCAGGGGAAGGATATTTGGGGATGTGGAAAAAGACTCGGGTCAATATGATAATACCATACAGGTTTTCTGGACGACAGGAGCATGTATGATGATAAAATCAAATGTCTTTCACGAATTTGGCGGTTTTGATGAATACTTTTTCGCACACATGGAAGAAATCGATTTATGCTGGAGAATGAAAAACAAGAACCATAAGTTATGCTATGTTCATGAATCGGTGGTTTATCATCTGGGCGGAGGTACCCTGCCCCAGAACAATCCAAGAAAGACATTCTTGAATTACCGGAACAATCTTTTATTGCTGTATAAAAACCTTCCTTCAGAGCAATTATATAAAGTCCTTTTAATACGTCTGCTGTTGGATTACCTGTCAGCCCTCTATTATTTTAAGAATGCCGACTTCAAAAGCATCATGCCCATTGTGAAAGCGCATTCCGCTTTTTTTAAGGCCTTAAAACACTATAAAGAGCACCGCAAAAACAGTCTCTCCCCTTCTCCCTCCCATCGTCATCAGGAGATGTTTGATAAAAGTCTTGTATTCTCATATTTTATAAGAAGGAAAAAAAAGTTTTCCGAATTAAATGGACCGGCTTTCAATCCTCATTTATAATAAAACATCATGGATATGAGAAAACCACTATTTATAATGCTTCGCAGGCAGTTCCCTGAGCTTGGCAGCACTTAACTCAGCGGTTATGTCCCGCTGCGGATTAGCCAGCATCTCAAATCCTACCATAAATTTTTTAACGGTTGCCGAACGCAGCAATGGCGGATAAAAATGCATGTGCAAATGCCACTCCGGGTGTTCCCGTCCATCTGACGGAGCCTGATGTATTCCGGCAGAATAAGGAAAAGAGATTTCAAACAAATTATCGTACATGATGGTCAACCGCTTATAAATATCGGCAAAAGCAAAGCTTTCTTCTTCACTTAGTTCAGTGACCCTTGGCACAACCCTTTTGCTTATTATCATTGCCTCAAAAGGCCATGTGGCCCAAAACGGGATTAAAGCCACGAAATGCTCATTCTCTGTCAGAATTCTGACTTTGTTGTGAAGCTCTTTTCCAAGATAATCAGCCAGAAGAGAAGCACCATGCTGTTTAAAATAATGTTCCTGGCTCCATGTTTCTTTGGCCGGTTCATCAGGTACAAAGCTGGTGGACCAAATTTGTCCGTGTGGATGAGGATTGCTGCAACCCATCATTTGTCCTTTATTTTCAAAGATCTGGACATATTTTATGAAATCGTGGTTTCCAATTTCAAGGTATTGTTCCTTCCACACATCCACCACTTTTTTTATTTGTGCAGTTTCCATTTCAGGAATGGTCAGATCGTGTCTTGGAGAGAAACAAATAACCTTGCAAATCCCTTTAAGGCTTTCAGCCTGAAACAATTCACCATCGCTGTATCCTCCGTCAGGAGTGTCAGGTAACAACGCAGAAAAATCATTCACAAACACAAATGTTTCCTGATAATTCTCATTCTTTGCTGCACCACCGGAACGTTCATTACCGGGACATAAATAACAATTCGGGTCATAGGAAGGACGCTTATCTTCCTGCTTTTTCTCCACCTGGCCCTGCCAAGGCCTTTTTGCACGATGGGGGGATACCAGCACCCAGTTATCGGTTAACGGATTATATCGCTTATGGGTATGCTCGTTGAAAGAAAACTTTGTCATGGCCATCTTTTAAGATATTACTAAACGATTAAAAAACAGGTAACCTGTTTTTTGTAATTGGATGAAACCTCCATGATTAAGTGTAAATCGCATACGCGCATGATCAAAAAGGAGGTTCCATATGACCTTATAAAAAATAATTTTAAACAGATAAAATTATTTTTACATAGCATTATTAACAGGCGTTGGATTATTCAATTCTTTTGGCACCATCACTGATCTGACTAACATAGAAGGCGGCTTCCAGTCCGGTAACTTCCTTATAATTTTTACCTACCTTTTCTATGAACTCATCCACAGCGCTTTCTTTCACTATTGAAACGGTACAACCACCAAATCCGGCTCCTGTCATTCTTGATCCCAATACCCCGTCAATCTTCCTTGCTTCATCAACCAGGGTGTCCAATTCCAGACTGGTCACTTCATAATCTGATTTCAAAGAATCATGGGAAGCATTCATCAGGTTTCCGAACTCACTGAGGTGACCATCTTTCAGGTGCTGAACGGCTTTAAGACAACGGTCATCTTCTGAAATAACATGCCTGGCCCTGCGAAACAGCACATCATCCGTTAAAAGATAACTCAGGTCATTAAAATCTTCTATCTTTATTTTTCCAAGATTTCTGTATTTTTTATCCCCTTTGTTCAATGACTCTAATGCACTTTCACATTCTGAGCGACGCTCGTTGTATTTAGAATCAGTTAATTTTCTGGAACTATTGGTATTGGATATCACAATCTTATGATCCCCTATTTTTAATGGTACCAGTTCGAAATCAAGGGTTTCGCAATCCAAGAAGATGGCATGCTCGGCCTTTCCCATTGAAACGGCAAACTGATCCATGATTCCGCAATTCATGCCAACAAACTGGTTTTCTGCCATCTGACCAATCTTAGCCAACTCAACCCGGTCAATTTGTAATTCAAACAATTCATTGAAGGCATAACCGGAAACCAATTCAATGGAAGCGGAGGAAGATAAGCCTGCTCCATTGGGAATGTTTCCGGAGAATAACATCTCCATGCCCTGAAGATCCAGTCCCTTTTCCATTAAAAAGTTAATAACTCCCAGTGGATAGTTAACCCATTCACCACCATGTTTTTCGGATATTCTGGTAAATGGCACTTCTGCTTTGTAATCAAAATTGGTGGTGGCAAATTTCAAAAGGCTGTCATCGGATTTCCTGGCCAATAAGTACGTGCCGACCTCCAGGGCACAAGGAAAAACATATCCCTCATTATAATCGGTATGTTCACCAATCAGGTTTACCCTGCCGGGGGCGAAAAATATATGAATCTGATTTTCACTATCCCCGTATCTGTCTTTGAATTCCTGTTTTAATTTATTCAATTCCATTGCTATAATTTATGTGGTTTCTAAAAGTCCACTAAAATATTATATATTCCTACAATTACAATGGAATAAATATATTTTTATATTATACTTTGCACTTTAAAATAATTGGATAGTTTTCTAATTGTCTATGTTTTTCCCAATGGAAAAAAGCCCTTTGGGGAATTTGAACAACATGTTGGTAAAAGTTTTAGGCTAAGTGTCTAAAGTTTTTTGATGGCCTTCTCAAATCTTTTGGTCACCTCATCCGCAATTCCATCCAGTTCAGGATTATCGACAATGTCTATCATGACCGTCGGGTTCACCATGACTACTTCGATTTCATTGCCGGCTTTCTCTTTCAACAATACTTTGCACGGAAGAAACAATCCGATGTTTCCTTCTTTTTGAATCACATCATAGGCAAATTTGGGATTACAGGCACCCAATAAGCGGTAGGGTTTAACATTTGCCCCTTCTACCTTTTCATTAAGGGTTTTGTGCATGTCCATTTCAGACACAACTCCAAAACCTTGTTCCTTAAGGACTTCCTTGACCTTCACGGTCACCTCATCCAAAGAACCTGAGATGGTTTTACTGAAATAATAATGACTGGAACTTTTTGCATCAAGGCTTGCTGATAGCAGGGCGATGACTAAGATGGTTGCAATTTTTATTCTGTTCATGGTTATAAATTTTTAACTTGTATAACCATAAAATACAATTTTTGTTTATGCTTCTTCCGGTTTATGATTTTCAGCCAGTCTAAAGTCCAGTTGTTTTTTAGCCAGGTTGGCTTTTACAATCTGCACATTAATGGCATCGCCCAATTGAAATGAGTTTTTGTAATATCTTCCGGTGAGGCAATAATTCTTTTCATCATAAATGTATATATCATCCTCCAAATCCTGAATAGGTACCAGTCCTTCACATTTATTATCATCCAGCTCCACGAACAATCCGAAATCTGTCACCCCTGAAATAACGCCACTGAATTCCTGTCCGATTTTATCCATCATAAACTCTACCTGCTTATATTTAATGGAAGTTCTTTCCGCTTCGACAGCCAGCTTTTCCATATCGGATGAATGTTTGCACATTTGCTCATATTTTTCTTTGTTTTTGGAACCCTCTCCCTCAAGGTATGCATGCAGCAGCCGGTGAACCAGCATATCGGGATAACGCCGTATCGGCGAAGTAAAATGGGTATAATAATCAAAATACAAACCGTAGTGTCCGATATTTTCCGTAGAATATTCAGCTTTTGCCATCGAACGGATGGCAAGGGTTTCAATCACATTTTGCTCCCTCTTTCCCTGGATCGCGTCCAAAATATTATTCAATGAAGCAGATATGGAGGCCCTGTTTTTCATTTGAATTTTATAGCCGAATTTCTGAATAAACTGGTTAAAGGACTCGAGTTTATCCCGTGCCGGTTTGTCGTGAATCCGGTAAACAAATGTCTTGGGTTTATCATCTTCTTTGACCGGGTTCCCTATAAATTCGGCCACTTTCTTATTGGCCAGCAGCATGAACTCCTCAATTAGCTGATTGGCCTCTTTATGCTCCTTAAAATAAATCCCCAGTGGCAGACCGAAATCATCGATATTGAATTTTACCTCGACCCTGTCGAACGCTATGGAACCATGCTTAAACCGTTCATCTCTGAGACTAATCGCCAGCTTGTTTAATGTAAGCACTTCTTTGGATAAATCGCCCTTTCCGGATTCAATGATTTCCTGCGCTTCCTCGTAGGAAAATCTCCTGTCGGAGTTGATGAGGGTTTTGCCGAACCATTGATTTTTTACTTCAGCGTTTTCATCTAATTCAAATACAGCTGAAAAGCACAATTTTTCCTCATTTGGCCGCAGGGAACATGCCTCATTAGAGAGTTTTTCGGGAAGCATGGGCACCACCCGATCCACCAGGTAAACTGAAGTAGCCCTTGACAATGCTTCCTCGTCAAGCATTGTACCGGGTTTAATATAATGTGTCACATCGGCAATATGTACCCCAACCTCCCAATTTCCATTTTTTAATTTTTGTAGCGATAAGGCATCATCAAAATCTTTGGCATCATGCGGGTCGATAGTAAAGGTAGTCACCTGCCGGAAATCCCGGCGATTTTTATATTCTTTGGGAGGAATGTTGGTTTTTATTTTTTCAGCTGCACTTTCAATTTCTTTATTAAACCTGAAGGGCAGTCCAAATTCAGCCAGGATGGCATGCATCTCGACTTCGTGCTCTCCTGGTTTACCAAGTACCTCCACAATTTCACCAAAAGGGTTTTTAGCCTGAACAGGCCAGTCGGTTATTTTGCCCACCGCTTTATCCCCGTTTTTTGCACCGTTCAACTTTTCAATCGGAATAAACAGGTCGTAAGGCATCTTTTTACTTTCAGGCACCAGAAAGGCAAAATTTCTGGATAATTCAATGGTTCCGACAAAATTATGTTTGGCCCTTTCAATGATTTCAACCACTTCTCCCTCCATTTTTCCGGATGCTCCCCTGGTAAAGCAATAAGCCCTGACCGTATCCCCGTTTAAGGCTTTATTCAAATTACGCTGAGCAATGAAAACATCCTCATCAAACTCATCCGTCATTAAATAACCATTCCCGGACATGGTCATGTCTATTTTCCCGGTTACATTGGCTGTTTTCGCTTTTATCTTATACTTTCCCCGCTGAACCTCGATAAGCTTGTCAGATTCGGTCAGCTCATCCAATACCCTGATTATTTCCATTTTTAGTTCGGAGTTGGTGACGATCAGACTTTTAGCGACCTGTTTGTAGTTGAATACCTTTCTGGGGTTGTTTTGAAAAACCTCTAAAACATTATTGGCAAGTGCCGATTTATTTATTTTGGATTTCTTTTTGCTTTTCTTTTTCTTTTTGGTCATTTATTTGGTTTATCTGGATATCTAA
>CAYFUP010000066.1:0-15843 GCA_964346235.1 uncultured Bacteroidales bacterium
TGAGCAATCCAATCAATTTGTTGAATTGCTTTTTAGTAATGACTTTTTCCTTATAAAAATATATTTCAGTGCGGTTACAGGTGGATAACACCACAATTTCGTCAATATCGGATTGCTGAAGCACAAATTCCGAAAAAGGAACGATTTCTTCCCCGGATAAGTAGAATTTTTCACGTATATTGATTTGGGAGGTTTTGTGACTGATTCCCAATACACCTATCATTCGAATTGAATTTTTAAGATTTAAAATACACTTGTGTAGAAAATTATGATTCAGAAATTTACAACAATCTGATGATTGCAGAATCTGTAAAACAGGCATTTAGAAATACCTGCGACATAATCATGCGGGAGGTGGACGCGAAAATAAAGATAAAGTAATGTGAAGATCCGGTTTTCTGATGCCATCCGGATGAAAAACGTTTCGATGAATAATGGAGGATGTATGAAGCCGCAACGCAAAACCCTTTAATCCTGCGGCTTTTTTCCGCACATCAGGGAAATTGATCTGAAAATTATCCGGTGAATGGCATACATATAATGAATTAGCCTTTTCGCTAAAGGGGTCATTAAATGCTTTTTGATGCTCCAAGGAGATTTCATCACTTCCGGTTTCCTCCTGCTTACTGAAGAAACTGGCGCTGATGTATAGCAAATAGGCAATTGCTATCACAAGGTACGGCGTCATGGATGTAAACAAACCAAGATGGAACATAAATACTTATTAAGTAGCACAAAATTAAGGAATAAATGTTAAAACCGAAAATTTTTAGGCCAATTGTTTAACACATCTGTGATTTAAATGACAAATTCCCGTGATATTGGCAGTAAAAAAACAGAAAAACCATAATTTGTAAAAATATTAGTCGATAATGAAATAAATTCATGAAATGCATATGTATTTTATTACCAGAAACCAAAAAATCCAAGAAATGAAACACATGAATCCATGGTACCATGATGTATAAATACCGGAATACTGGCCCTGGGCAGTTGGCTATGCTGAAACCAACTACCCAATGGACTGGGCTTAATAATTAATTATGGTTTACAAATACAAACACAAGATAAAAGCATTTCTGAATCTGCCTTTTACCGGTAATATTTGATTTTCATTCTATTACATTAAGTCCTTTTTGCTGACGTTTTCTTTTTGTGTTGCCAACGAAACAATGATCAAGACAATAAACGACAAGGTGACTGAAATAACAGCCGGGTTGTCCAGTTTATGAATGGCATCATCCGGATCAAGTCCATACCGTCCCCACATGGTTGGCGATGTTAAAATAATGGCAAGGGCAGCAATAATACCGGTCACAATGGACCAGGCGATGCCTTTGGCGGTGGTCTTCTTCCAGAATAAGAGCATGAGTATCGCAGGCAGATTGGCTGAAGCAGCTACGGCAAAAGCCCATCCCACCAAAAACGAAACATTCATTCCCCTGAAAGCAATTCCCAATACAATGGCAACTATCCCCACACCAAATGCAGCCAGTTTTCCGCTCAATACTTTATTTTTTTCACTAAGATTTTTCTTCAGGAAAATATCAATAAAGTCATGGGCAATGGCCCCGGAAGAAGCCACAATCAATCCGCTCACCGTTCCAAGGATGGTAGCAAAGGCAATGGCTGATATGATTGAGAACAATCCAATGCCAAAAGCTTTAGCCATTAAAGGAGCGGACATGTTGCTACTCTGAACATCCAAGACCCCGTTAATGGCAGCTCCCAATCCCATGTACATGGTCAGGATATAAAAGGTACCGATGGCGGCAATGGCTACAATGGTTGACTTCCGCGCATCGCGTGGACTAGGAACGGTATAATATCTTATCAAAATGTGCGGAAGGGCAGAAGTGCCCAGGAATAAGGCCAGCATCAAAGAAATAAAATTTAGTTTGGAAATTGGGGTGGCTTCTTTTCCGATAGTAAATTTCAGACCGGGCGTCATCATGGCCTTGCCGGATGTAACTACCTGATGCCAAACGGTTACCGTGTTATTGCCATCATCAAATTTAACTTTATTGAACCTCACTACCTCACTGTCTTCAATGATTGACAGAAACTCAAATGGTCCGACCGGTCCCGTTTTTTCCACTTGTTTCCCATTCACCACAATTTTCGATAAACGACCTACCTGGTAAAATTTGGCGTTTTCCTGGGGTTCTCCGTTATATAAGGTACTGCCATCGGCGCGGTCAGTCACCGATAACATCTCCTTCAGCATCATTTCACCATCTTGCTCAACTAAATGAAACCAACGAAATACATCATTTTTCTTAAGTTTCACAAATTGATGCCCTTTCACCTCGAGTTGCTCCACCACCTTATAATCTCCTGCTCCGCTTACCCGGCCATTATCCAGGGTTGGGTCAAGCAAAATGAATTGATGGTGCTTCCTTCCTTCATCACCAGGATGCAATGAAAGACCATGATTTAAAATATAAATGGTCAGCACCGTTGAAAAAATGATGAGCAAAGCTCCTTTAATAAACTGTACATAGGTAGTGGAAGTCATCCCCGCTGTGGCCACAATAAAAATTACAATGGCACCGACAATGATTACTCCCCAATGTCTGGGAATTCCCAAAAGGGGTTTAATAAGTGCTCCCGCTCCAACCATTTGGGGAATGAGATAAAACATGGAAACAATTAAGGTGCTGATGGCAGCGGTAAGCTGAATCGCCCTTGAATCAAATCTTGCATCCAGGGCATCGGTAAAGGTAAACTTACCTAACCTTTTAAGTGGTTCTGCTACAATGAATAAGGCAACAACCCAACCTGACAGGAAACCGATGGAGTAAAGGTAACCATCATACCCAGAAAATGCTATCATGCCGCAAATGCCAAGAAATGAAGCAGCGGAAAGGTAATCCCCGGCAAAGGCAATGCCATTGACGCCCCAATGGATGGTACCACCGGCCGCAAAATACCCGCTGGCTGTTTTGGTTCTTCTGGCAAAATAAAAGGACAACGCCAACACAATGGCTACAAAAACAAAAAATAAAACAATGGCAGCAATAGATGATTCGTATATCATGGCTGTTCCTCCTTATTCATTTTATTTTCAAAGTTGGAACAAGCCAAATGATATATCAGTCCCAGCACAATTGCAAATACAATTAAACCGAAACCATAAATCACAGCCAGGTTTAATCCTCCCATCAGCTCTTTTCCCATCAGCTCATAATTCAATACCCCAATGGCGACAAAACCTGCATAAATTAAGGAATACACAATAAAGAGGATCACACCCAGCCTGGTTTTTTTCCCGGTGGCATGATCCACTTCCAGTTTGGCAGCGGGTCCGTGGTTCATAGTTTAAATTTTAGAGTTAATAATGGAATTAATGCCTAATAACGGCCAAAAGATATTAATTTCTGATAAGCTGGGGAAATAATTCAGAATTATTTTGTATCCATTATGAATAAATAGTTAAGGTAGGATAATAAAATGCCGATGAATGGTGGTTAATACACAAAACATCAATAGTAATTTATAATCATTCTATATATTTTGTCCAATCGAATAGGAAATTGCATTTTAAGTAAAATCTGTTTATTTTTTGAAAATCCCCCATTTCTGAATTTTTGAATGATATCACTTTCCAAAACCCTTCATTTGATTGGCCAGTTTGCTGATCTGTTCTTCTACCCGCGCATTCACGGTGTTTTCCTCGTAGGTTCCGTCTTCTTTTCTTTCTCCGGCTTCTATCCCTGTTAAATTAATGGCATCCTCATTAAAATCATGCAATGTGTAACCTTAAAATAATTGGATGGCTGTCTATTAAATTGGTCTTATTGAATGAGGTTGCATTACTTGGTATTCTTTGAGACCTGATAACCCTGTTCTCTCTCATCCGCTTTTTTTGCCCATTCCGGCACCACCTCCTCTAAGAACTTTTCTTTTTGCCTGTGAAGTTTCTCCATGTCCAGCCCCACAAATTCCTGTGCTTTCGCTTTTGTTTCAATATCAGGATAGGGCACAGTCTGATTATATCCTTTACTAACCAATATTTTTGAAAGCTTTACCCTGGCTTCCTGGGCTTCGTATATTCCATCAGCCAATATTCGATTACATTCGATGGGAGAGTGAAAGGATGCACCATGACTGGCGGTTACGAAATCCCATTTCCACTGGGCATGACGAATGTCTTGCAAAGGGGCAGCCATTTCTTCTTCAGTAGCTCCAAGCTCCCAGGCTTTTCCGGCTTCCATATGCGCCCTTACCAGTATTTTTTCCAAACGGTGCTGGCTCTGTTTGATCATATCTTGCCGCTCGTAAACATTTGAGAATAACTCTTCCTGGGATTCAGTATGACAAACCATACATGTTTTTTCAACATAAAACAACGGGGATACAATTTTATGATCAGTAAATTTTACGCCGCCCTGTTCTGTATAAGGCATATGACAATCAGCACAGGCCAATCCCCTTTGTGCATGAATACCGGTCATAAATATTTCGTAATCCGGATGCTGGGCTTTAATCATGGGCGCTTTGCTAATGGGATGTATCCAATCTTTGAAGTCAAATTCATCATAATAAGCTTCCATGGCTTCCACAGAGGTTCCTTCATCCCATGGGAAGGTCAGGTATTTTCCTTCCCCCTTAAAGTAATATTCTACATGACATTGAGCGCACACCAGCCTCCTTCGTCCCTGGTGTGAGGTGTTATGAATATCCATGCCTCTCCGCTCAAAAGCTTCCACCAATGCCGGCCGGGTTATTTTTAAGTCCATGGAACTGGCATCATGACAATCAGCGCAGCCAATGGGATTAACAATTTGGTGCCCCAGTTCCTCCCAGCTTCCGGAATAAAATTCTGCTATTCCTATTTCATTCATGACCCTGGGTACATCCGGACTTTTACATGTCCAGCAAGTGTTGGGCATGGGACTTGATCTGCCGTCCACCGGAGCGCCCGTACGTAATATTTCTCTGATATCTTTTATGGCATAATAATGTCCCTTGGCTTGATCATATTGTTTGGAAAACCCATAGCCCGCCCATAAGAAAACCATTCTCGGATTCCGGTCAAGCATATCGATGGATGCATTCCCGTTATACTTCGTTCGAAAAGAAGTATCGGATGTGGCCATAAACCGCTCATATTGCCGGGGAAAATTTTGCCCCCATATTTCATTGCGGGGCTCATACTGGGAATGTTCCACTTTCGGGGTATAGGCAAAAACGGCTTCGGCCCTTCTTTCAATAATGGATGAAGCCAATAACCCAAGAAAAAATACAATGATAATTGTTATAAAAAACACCAACCAGCCCATCCAGGGCTTTTCTTTTATTTGCTGACTTAATGGTTGCATTTGTATTACTATTTAGTTAAACCGTTTCTTATTCCAGTGCTTCTCTTATCCAATCAGGAACAGGACTAGCCGGGACAGGTACTCTGGCATCAGGAGTACTCGAAAGGCTGTTTACCCTTCCATGTGGAACCGTCCGGTGACAGTCCCAGCAATGCCTTTCAGTCCGGTGATGATAGACCGAATCAGGCAAGTTACCATATTTGGCCACTCCGGTAATTAAATGATTATGACACCGGATACAATTCGACATTACGGCTTCTTTACCCGCATCCTTGATTTCTATGACTTGTGGCTCATCCCGTAAAGTAAAAATGGTGGCATGCCGCAATCCGTCCTTGGCTTTAAACAGGTAGTGATTAAATACATTGTTATGAGGCACATGGCAGTCATTACAATGTGCTGTCTCGCGGTGGGCACTGTGTGACCAGGTGGCATACTGTGGTCCCATAATATGGCAGTTTACACAAGCACGTGGATCATCTGAGACATAAGAATGCGCATTTGAAATATAAATAACATACATTCCCATCCCAAAAAAGATCCCAAGAAGGATGATGGCGGGTAATTTCCAGTTGGATGATGGTGAAAGGTATTTGATGATTTTTTTTATCCCATGATGCTTATGATTTATATCGCCAGGATTTATATCTCGGTGAAGGCAAATGTAAAATTACATCATTAAAATGGCACAGGCAAACAATTGAAATCCGCCTGTACCAATTTATATTCTTTCTATATTGCTAATACTCATTCCTCCTACTGCATGGACATTTCCTGAATATCCGCCTCTACCGTTCCAATTCCTGAAATGCCGAATTTCTCAACAAGCAAATTTGCCACATTGGGAGAGAGAAAAGCCGGCAATGTGGGGCCTAAATGAATATTTTGCACACCTAAATAAAGCAACGCCAGAAGCACTATCACCGCTTTTTGTTCATACCAGGCAATGTTATATTCAATGGGCAAATCATTGATATCGTTTAATTCAAATACTTCTTTCAGCTTAAGGGCTACTACGGCCAATGAATAGGAATCATTACACTGACCGGCATCCAACACTCGCGGTATGCCTCCTATATCTCCGAGGGACAGCTTATTATACCGGTATTTGGCACATCCTGCCGTCAAGATGACCGTATCCTCAGGCAATTGCTCAGCAAATTTCGTATAGTAATCCCTGCTTTTCAAGCGGCCGTCACATCCTGCCATTACAAAGAACTTTTTAATGGCACCTGACTTGACCGAATCCACCACTTTATCGGCCAATGCAATGACCTGGTTGTGCGCAAATCCACCCACTATCTCACCCTGCTCGATGGACACTGGAGGGTCACACTTTTTGGCATGTGCGATGATGGAGGAGAAATCCTTTTGCTGACCATTTTGCCTGCCGGGTATATGAGGAAATCCCTCATAACCGGTCGCTCCCGTCATATATACCCTGCCGGAATAACCGGATTTCTCAGCAGGGGGAACCAGGCAGTTTGTGGTAAACAATATGGGACCATTAAAAGTCTCGAATTCTTCCTTTTGTTTCCACCAGGAATTTCCGTAATTGCCAATAAAATGATCGTATTTCTTAAAGGCAGGATAATAATGGGCAGGCAACATTTCACAATGGGTATAGACATCCACCCCGGTCCCTTCCGTCTGCTGGAGCAATTCTTCCAGGTCTTTTAAATCATGACCGCTCACCAGAATGCCCGGCTTGTCGCCTACGCCGATATTAACATTGGATATTTCCGGATGACCATAGCTGGAAGTATTGGCTTTATCCAATAACGCCATCACATTTACTCCATTTTTTCCTGTTTCGATAGTCATCTGAACCAGTTCATCAACACCCAGACTGTCATCGAGGGTTGATGCCATGGCTTTATAAATAAAATCCATTACCTCATTATTCTCATAACCAAGGCTCATGGCATGCTCACCATACGCCGCCATTCCTTTTACCCCATAGGTAATCAATTCTCTCAGCGAACGGATGTCCTCATCGGCAGTAAATTCAGGAATATTGATTTCCTGGTGTTTATTGATGAATTCTTCAACTGAGGACGCTACCCAGGTGGCAGCATCCGGCAGCGCTGACTCTTCAGGCAAAACACCTGAATGATGCAATTGCTTTCTTAAGCCCTCACGCACATCCATGGCTTCATTAATTCGTTTAATGAAGTCTTGTTTGTCGAAGTTCGCATTGGTGATGGTTGAAAACAAATTATCCAGCATAAAACGGTCTAGATCCTTTTCGACAGCTATCCCTGCATTTTTGGCTTCTTGAACATAATAAGATATTCCTTTTAGCACATAAACCAATACATCCTGCAAATTGGCCACTTCATCGGTTTTCCCACAAACCCCTTTGGTTACGCAGCCTGTGCCTTTTGCTGCTTCCTGACATTGATAACAAAACATTTTCATAATTTTAAGTTTTTCGTTCTTTCCCGTCAATTTTTATTATTTGTCTTATATGATAATATATTTTATTTAATTTGCAATGCAATAATATAAGATATAAACATCCTAAAATGTAACATATGTTACAATCCATAAATTTTACTCAAAAATAATGGACCACATTAAAGCAGAAATATCTAAATGCCTGATTTTTAAAGGTCTTGAAGAGGCGGCGGTCATCAATCTGCTGGATCAGCATGTGTATCAGGTGAAACATTATAACAAAGGCAGGATCATAGCGAGCCGAAAGGAAACCTGCAAATTTTTATTGATTCTTGCAGAAGGTTCGGCAAAGGGAGAAATGCTGAATGTATCCGGCAAGGTAATAAAAATTGAAGATTTGATTGCTCCAAGAGCATTAGCTCCCGCTTTCCTGTTTGGAACTCATAACCGTTATCCGGTGGATATTGTCGCTACATCCCCCAGCACAGTCGCCTTTTTTCCAAAAGAAACGGTAATAAAAATAATTCAGCAAAATGATATGTTTTTAACCAATTATTTGGATGCCCTTTCAAACAGGGCACAGTTCCTTAGCAATAAGATTTATTTCTTATCTTTCAAAACCATTAAAGAAAAGTTGGCCAATTATTTTCTGGAAAACAGTCAGCCATATAGCAATAGCTTCAGGCTCACTCAATCACAGCAGCAACTTTCCGAGCTTTTTGGAGTAACCAGGCCTTCCCTCTCCAGGGGCATTCAGGAACTGGAAGATGAAGGACTAATAAAGGTTGACCAGAAAAATGTCAGCCTCTTAAACCGGGAAGCTTTGAAAAGGCTTCTGGAATAAAAAAAAAGTCCAACCTGATTTCAAAAAATGATAAAAAACTCGTAATATTGAAAAACAAAAAAACACCTCAGATGAATGCATTTATCCTTTACAACAGCAAGCATGGAACCACCAAAGGTTATGCTGAATCAATAAACCATTTTTTAGATGAAAACAGCGTTGCCAGCAAAGTGGCAACCATCGATGATTTTAATGCAGAAGAAATTAATAATGCAGATGTTGTTTTTCTGGGCTCTTGGACCAGCGGCTTGTTTTTCTTCGGTCAGCATCCGGATAAAAAATGGAAAGACTTTGTTTCATCATTGCCTGATATGAAAGATAAACAAGTGAATTTATTTACTACTTATAAATTACTTACTGGTAGCATGTTCAGAAAAATGCAGGAAAGTCTCCGGGGAAAAGTGAATAGTCACCAATTCACTTTTAAAGCAAAAAGCAAAAAACTGACCCAGGAAGATATCAATAAACTTAATCAGATAATCTCAGCAAAAAGTCATTATTAATAGGAAAGTATGGCTAATTAATGCATTCAATAGCTTGTTTTACCTGTATGCTGAAACTTATGTTGCTTGCAAAAGGTTTGTAAACCAGTTTTATTATTTTTGCTCCGCCATTAATAAAAGGAATCATCTTTGTGAGGGTAATCAACAGGTTAGAAAAGTTTGGTTTTAGAAATCCGGTAGCAACCATAGGTGTCTTTGATGGAGTGCATATAGGTCATCAGAAAATTTTAGATGCTGTTAAAACTCATGCTAAAAAGATCAATGGGGAATCCGTTGTTATCACACTCTGGCCTCATCCACGGTTTGTTATTCAAAGGGATCAGGGCGAGTTAAATTTATTAAATACCCTGGAAGAAAAAAAAATACTGCTGGAAAAGGCAGGAATTGATAACCTGGTTATCATCCCGTTCACAAAACAAATCGCAGCAATGACTTCTGAAACGTTTATCAGCAATGTGCTGATCGATAAAATAGGTGTAAAGCAATTAATTCTGGGACATGATCATCATTTTGGAAAACAAAGGGATGGCAATTATGAATCGCTTGTTGAGCTATCAAAAAAATATAATTTTAACATCGACAAGATTGAAGCAGTGTTTCATCATGAACAAAAAATAAGCTCAACCATTATTCGTAATCATCTGTTTTCCGGGAAAGTCTCATGGGCTAATGAGCTTTTGGGTTATCACTATTTTATTGAGGCCATAGTGGGACACGGAAACAGGATTGGCAGGGAAATTGGATTTCCAACAGCCAATGCAACCATCATTAATCCCTATAAGATAATTCCGAAAGATGGAGTTTATGCGGCTTTTGTAAAATGGAAGAACAAATTGTACAAGTCAATGTTAAACGTAGGTTTCAGGCCTACCATTGATGAAGAAATGAAAAGAAAGGTCGTCGAAGTTCATATCATGGATTTTTATAAAAACATTTATAACGAAAGGCTTGACATTTTATTCGTAGAGCGGTTGCGTGATGAGGTAAAATTTGACGATCTGAATAAACTGAAGAATCAATTGAACAAAGATAAAACGGATGCTTTGGCTATTCTTGATGCTATTCCAACCGATGATATGAACAGCATAATGTAAATATAACTGAACCGTTATTAAAAAATAATTTATCTCCTATATGAAAAAGAATAGTTTTTGGAATGAAGAATGGGAACCCATTCAGTTCGACGGATTGAAAAAGGATGAAAGGTACATGGTATCCAATTATGGCAGGATTATGCATTATAAGCAAAACAAGCAGCAATGGAAATTATTAAAGACCGCCAATACGAATGGTTATCAATACTTTACATGGTTTAAATCAGAAGATGGAAAGAGAGAGCGCATCAGCAAGCCTGTGCATCGACTGGTAGCCTATGCATACTGTGAAAAGCCAAGCGAAAGACATAAATACGTGATTCACCTGGATTATAATAAAAGCAATAATTATTATAAAAACCTGAAATGGGCTACCCAAAAGGAACTCACCGTGCATAACCAGCAAAATCCTGCCGTGCAGGCAGCTAGAGAGAAACGCAAAGGAGAAATAACGAATGCGAAACTGACCGAAGCCGACGTAATCCGGCTTAAAAAGAAATTGAAGAGAGGGAAAAATCCTTTATACAAAATTGCCAGAGAATTCGGGATTACACACACACAATTAAACCGGATTCGCTCGGGTGAAAACTGGGGACATGTTAAAATAGATTGACATGTTTTTATCTTATGAAAACCATCAAAAAAACCATCTTTTGGGCCTACTTTGTTTTTATCAATATCATGTACTTCAGGCCAGGCGATGATAAGCCTGACAAAAATATCGAAGACAAAGAGCCTTTTATAAGAACCGATTACCTTCAGCATTTTGGAATTTTTTTCCTGCTTTCTATGCTGTTTTTGCTCGGTTTTAAACCCAAACATCCTTTATTATGGATCGCTATATTAATCACTTATGCAATACTCGCTGAGTTTTTCCAGGATTTTGTGGCGGGACGATCCTATAATCCGGTAGATATGTTTCTAAACCTGGCAGGTGGACTGGCCGGAATCCTTGCCTGGCGTATGGTATTTAAGAAAAGGGATGACTGGAAAACCCATTAATCTTTCCTAACAATATCAGATTCAATTCATCTTTTGTCTAAAACCCAACATTGAACCCCAGGGTAAGTACCTGGTTATTCCCATGGTAAAACCCGGGACTAAAAAGGTTCAGGTAATAAGAAGACGAAAGTCCGTCCACTTCATACCCCTGAATATGACTGAGTGCATATTTTACATTCAGGTAGCTGTTAGTGGTAAACTCATATTGAATACCCAATTCAAGGGTTTCATTCTTCCATGTGATGTCTTCCATGAATGGCAGCTCATCCAGCTCATATTCCGCATCAAAGGTGTATTCATATTCATTTCCGTGTTTCGCCAATAGGTAAGAGGCTTTCATTTGCAAACCCCTCAAAGGTTTATATAACAAATCAACATAATAGGTTTGCGAATTATCCCGCATAAAGTACCCCAGGTTATATTGGTTCGTTGCAAATGTGAGCGAAGGAATCCGGTGCTTATAAGTAAGGGGCATGGATTTTACATACTCTCCATGTAAATGCAGATTATCCAATGGCCAGTTTGTAATTCCCATTCCAGCCTTGACAGCATAAAAATTATGACGTTCAGGATCGCCTATCCGGGTGAAAGAAAACTCATCAATATATAAGGTACTAAAGAGATGTACATGCGGTATCAACCTGATACTCAAATCAGCATACATCTGTGAGTTCTGATTATCGACGCCATGATGGATGGTATGATCAATGGATTTATAAAACATCACCGGAATGAAGTAAGCTGCCTGGAAATCTAAATCACTGTAAATAATGGAGTTGCCAAAAGACAAAACGATGCCATCATATGGTTTGATACTGGCCAGGTTGGCTGCCATGAATTTACTCCGGTAAATACCGCGGTAATCCCCCCGCACAGTAAGGTAGCTCCTGGAACTATCAATCACTTCAGAAACCAGCCAGCCATGAAAATAGGTAAAATCAATCCATTTAGCCGGAGACAAGGTCAGCTTAACCATGCCCGGAGAAGGATAATGGCCTGATAAAATCGCAGGGGTGTGATAATGACTGCCCCACTGTAACTGGTCTTTGATTAAACCCAGACTGCCCCATTTCCAGGAAAAGGTAATGCCGCCGCGCATCTCACTGTAATCTCCTCCCGGTCGTCCTCCTACACCGACTTTATAATTACCGCCTTCCCGCTGATTGAAGTAAGAAGGCTGCGATAAAATTTCATTCATGCTGTTATCACGAAGACTCGCATAAACACCCACATGTTTTCCCAGGGTGGCATAAAATGAAGCCCCTCCCCAGAAATGCCTGACATCCTTCTCTTGTTTTCGCAATAAGTTGAATCCCCATATCGGTCTGGCCGCCAAAGTTAAAAATGAGTCTTTGTAAAATAATCCCATTGGTTTTACAGCGGTGGCAAAGTTTGAAGTCTTACTAAATATGTTCAGCTCAGCCTTTTCCAGAACAGGGGAATCTTTTCCCTCATATTTATCAAAGCCATAATCAGTCAGATAATAACTTAATTCTTTTTGCTGCCTTTTATTTAATTGCCGGTCAGTGATTGCAGCCTTTTCGAGTTTACTGAGGATATATTTTCTTGAATAAGGCTGCGAAACTGCATTCAGTTCAATGATTCCTTCGTTGGCCAGCTCATCCAGAAAAGCATAGATGTTCTCATAGGAATGATGCTCATATACTACTTGTCCGGAAACACCCAGCGAAACCAAAACCAATCCGATGCTTATTATCTTTTTTAACACTGAACAGCCATTTAATGATTATCAAAAATCAAAAATATAAATATATGTGAATTATAAGCCTCAACCATTGCATATTTTCTACACATCATTTTCGTTTGATGTTTCCATATATTTGATCATACAACGATTTTGTCCTGCACATATATCCTGGCATTATTATTATCTAATCTATATAGTGGTTTTAAGAATAATTTGTTAGTTTTCTTAGTGCCTCTATATAGAATTGTTAAACATTTAAATTGAATCATTATGAAAACGGTAAAAGTAATTGAAATAATCGCTACATCTGAACAAAGTTTTGATGATGCCACGAAAAATGCAGTAAAAGAAGCTGCAAAATCAGTAAAAAACATACAATCGGTCTATGTAAAGGACATGAAAGGCCACGTGCAAAACGATGAAATCGTATCTTATGCAGTAAATGCCAAGATTTCTTTTGAAGTGGAGCATTAATGTTAAATATAAGAGCGCATTCGGCATGTTAAAATTTACAAAATCTGGATTATCAATAGCAATCGTTTGAAATCAATAACAAAAATGAATTTCGCGGTGACATACTGCATTAAATCCTTTATTTGAGATTTTTATGAACCAAAAATTAAGCCGGGTTCATTATATTTGATTTAATAAATAAAAAAATAAAACAAAAAATCAATATAATGAAGAACAAACCCAGGCTTTCATTTTGGCAAATTTGGAACATGAGTTTTGGCTTCTTTGGTATTCAATTCGGATTTGCCCTGCAGAATGCGAATGTCAGCAGGATATTTGAAACCTTAGGAGCCAAAATTGATCAAATCCCAATCTTATGGATTGCTGCACCGGTGACCGGTTTAATTGTACAACCGATAATCGGTCACATGAGCGACCGTACCTGGACCAGACTGGGACGAAGACGGCCGTTTTTCCTGGCAGGTGCGATATTTGCATCGCTGGCACTCATCATCATGCCAAACTCACCGGTATTATGGATAGCTGCCGGCATGCTATGGATCATGGATGCTTCCATTAATATCTCCATGGAACCCTTCAGGGCTTTTGTAGGAGATCTGCTCCCCAGTGAGCAAAGAACCAAAGGTTTTGCATTGCAAAGCTTTTTTATCGGTACCGGGGCTGTCATTGCCTCTGCACTTCCATATGTGATGACCAACTGGTTGAATATTGAAAATACGGCTGCTGCAGGCAAAATTCCGCCTTCCGTAAAATTTTCATTTTATATTGGCGCTGCCATCTTTTTTCTCGCTGTCTTGTGGACGGTTATCTCCACCAAGGAATATTCTCCGGAAGCGTTGAAAGCATTTGATCAGGGACAGGAAAATAATTCTTCCGTGGAATCAGATCAGGCATCGCTGAACAGCAACATGAAAAAATATTTAAAATCCGGCATTATCTGGTTGCTAAGCGGGTTGATATTGACATTCCTGATTTCAAGTTTTCATTTAAATGAAGAACTGTATATTCTGACCATCGGTATTGCCTTATTTGGTATTCTGCAACTTATCACCTGGCTGTTAAAACACTGGAAGAAATCAGAAAACGGATTGGTAGCCATCATCGATGATTTATTCAGCATGCCTAAAACCATGAAGCAACTGGCTGTTGTTCAGTTTTTTTCCTGGTTCTCCCTCTTTGCCATGTGGATTTATACCACAGCTGCCGTTACCAGGCATATTTACGGAACCACTGACACCACTTCGGTATTATATAATGAGGGTGCTGACTGGGTGGGAATTAGTTTTGCAGTTTACAATGGTTTTGCTGCCATCATCGCTTTATTCCTTCCGGGCATCGCCAAATTAACCTCAAGAAGAGTAACCCACATGATTGCCCTCCTGGTTGGAGCTTTGGGTTTATTCTCCATTTACTTCATACAAAACCCCGATTTATTGATTATTTCTATGATAGGCGTGGGTATGGCCTGGGCAAGCATATTATCCATGCCATATGCAATGCTTGCTGATGCTCTGCCTTCAGAGAAGATGGGCGTATTTATGGGCATCTTTAATTTTTTCATCGTATTGCCGCAGATTCTTGCAGCAAGCATTCTAGGTTTTATCATCCGTGACCTGTTCAATGGAGAAGCAATATACGCTTTAATGCTGGGAGGTGGATCATGGATATTGGCAGCCTTAATCACCCTCTTTATCGAAGACAAATCACATTAATAGTAACCATAACTTATCCGGAAAACAGATGAAAACACATATAAAAACTGATGAATGGTCTGTCATAGAGGACCAATTTGATCTGAATAAAACAAAAGCATCGGAAAGCATATTTAGCATTGGAAACGGAAGAATGGGACAAAGGGCCAATTTTGAAGAGGACTTTTCAGGTCCTGCATTGCAGGGAAGTTATATTGCCGGTATTTACTATCCGGATAAGACCAAAGTGGGTTGGTGGAAAAACGGCTATCCGGAATATTTTGCCAAAGTGATCAATTCTACCAACTGGATTGGCATCCGGATCAAAATCAATGGAAAAATCCTGGACCTTGCAAAGCTAAAGGTAAAAACCTTTAAAAGGGTATTAAACATGAAAGAAGGATACCTATCCAGGGAAGTTGATGCTTTTGTTTCCAAACAAAACCTGATCAGGATCTCATCAGTGCGTTTTTTAAGCATGAAAAGAAAAAACCTCGGGGTGATAAAATATTCCGTGACTCCGCTAAATTTCAATGCCAACATTGAAGCCATCCCTTATATTGACGGAGATGTTATCAATGAAGATGCCAATTACCATGAAAAATTCTGGGAAGTTGTTTCTGTTTATCAGGATCAGTTTATGGATCTGGTAACCATGAAAACCAAAAAGCTTGATTTTCAACTGGCCTCCGGTATGCACCTGAAATGTATGCTGGATGATCAAGAAGTAAGTTCGGAACACCAAAAAGTAAGCAAAGAAAAATACGTAAGCCGGAAATACAATTTATCCGTTCATCGAAATC
>CAYFUP010000067.1:0-15726 GCA_964346235.1 uncultured Bacteroidales bacterium
AACAAATTTTTAACAATTATTATGCCAAATAATGCAAATATAGTTATAAAAGGAGCAAGGGTCAATAACCTAAAAAACATCAGCATCAGCCTTCCAAGGGACATGTTTATTGTTTTTACCGGATTGTCAGGTTCAGGAAAATCTTCCCTTGCCTTTGATACCATATATGCAGAGGGACAACGTCGCTATGTGGAGAGCCTTTCCTCTTATGCCAGGCAATTTTTAGGCAGGATGCACAAGCCTGATGTGGATTTTATTTCAGGCATCCCGCCTGCCATTGCTATTGAACAAAAGGTAAATACCAGAAATCCCCGTTCAACAGTCGGCACATCGACAGAAATATATGATTATCTAAAGTTGTTATATGCCAGAATTGGAAGAACCTATTCTCCTGTTTCCGGTAAAGAGGTAAAGCATCACTCGGTTACTGATGTAGTCAACTTTGTTGAGAAGCTGGAGGCCAATACCAAAGTATTGATTCTTACGAGATTCTTTCTGCGCAATGAACCAACAGTAAGAGAGGAGTTACAGGATCTGCTTCAGAAAGGAAATACCCGGATGGAGTATCTTGGAGAAATAATGAAGATCAAGGATGTTCTCAAAAAGGACAACACCGGATTAGATGAAGATAACATAAATATTGTAATTGACCGACTGGTGGTTAATGATTCGGAGGATTTCAGAACCAGGGTATCTGATTCGGTCCAGTCAGCCTTCTACGAGGGAGAAGGCATATGCCTCGTCAAATACGAAAAAGAGGGGAAATATATTGAAGAAAAGTTTTCGAACCGTTTTGAAGCAGATGGTATTCAATTTGAGCCCCCGCACGAGCAAATGTTCAATTTCAACAATCCGGTCGGGGCATGCAAAAGATGTGAAGGGTACGGACAAATCATCGGTATTGATGAAAACCTTGTCATTCCCGACAAAAATCTATCTGTCTATGAAGATGCCGTCGCCTGCTGGCGGGGTGATAAAATGAAGGAATGGAGGGATGAGTTGATATACAATGCGGAAAAGTTTGATTTTCCGGTTCATAAACCATATTATCAATTAAGTGATGAACATAAAAAACTATTGTGGACAGGCAATAAGTATTTTCACGGACTGAACAAATTCTTCAGGTATATCGAATCAAAAATTTATAAAATTCAGTACCGGGTACTTTTATCAAGGTATAGGGGCAAAACCGTTTGTCCTGAATGCCATGGCGCACGTCTTAAAAAGGAAGCATCCTATGTAAAAATCGGTGGAAAATCCATTGATTCATTGGTTGAAATGCCCATAAGCGATGTAAGGATATTTTTTGAGCATCTTTCATTAACCAGTCATGAAATAGCAGTATCCAGGCGGTTACTAAAAGAAATAACCAACCGGATTCACTTTCTTTGTAATGTCGGACTCGGTTATCTGACCCTGAACCGGCTTTCCTCGACATTATCCGGAGGAGAATCTCAGCGCATAAACCTGGCCACATCCCTGGGAAGCAGCCTGGTAGGTTCTTTGTACATATTGGATGAACCCAGCATCGGACTACACCCGAAAGACAATCATCGATTAATCCGTGTATTGCAAAACCTGAAGAATATCGGCAACACCGTCTTGGTGGTGGAACATGATAAAGATATCATTAAATCCGCCGATCAAATCGTGGATATTGGACCCGAAGCAGGTCACCATGGTGGTGAGATCATGTTCCAGGGTAATTTCCCTGAATTGTTGAATACAAATACAAGCTTAACAACCAAATATATGAAGGGAGAAATGAGTGTTCCTTTGCCGGTTAAAAGAAGAAAATGGCAAAACTATATTGAGATCAAAGGAGCTTATGAAAATAACTTAAAGAATATTGATGTAAAATTTCCATTAAATGTTTTCACGGTCATCACCGGTGTCAGCGGCTCCGGAAAATCAACACTGGTCAGGGATATATTGTACTCCGGATTAAAAAGCATCAAAAATAAGGGAGCTGAAAAGACAGGAAAATTTGGTATCATTGAAGGAAACATACATGCCATAGAAAACATTGAGTTCATTGACCAGAATCCCATTGGCAAATCCTCCCGATCCAATCCGGTTACTTATATTAAAGCCTACGATGAGATAAGAAAGCTATATGCCCAGCAACAATTATCGAGAATCAATAATTTCAAACCTGCTCATTTTTCCTTCAATACAGATGGTGGAAGGTGTGAAGAATGTCAGGGAGAAGGAATAATAAAAGTTGAAATGCAGTTTATGGCAGATGTGGAATTAATCTGCGAAAGCTGCAAAGGGAAGCGCTTTAAAGATGAAGTGCTGGAAGTCAAATATGAAGGAAAAAACATTTATGATATCCTGGAAATGACCGTAAATGAAGCCATAGAATTCTTTTCTGCAAAAGAAAAGGGATTGGCCGGCAAGGTGGCAGAAAAACTGAAACCATTAGCGGAAGTCGGTCTCGGTTATGTGAAACTCGGACAATCATCCAGCACATTGAGTGGCGGGGAAAGCCAAAGGGTTAAACTTGCTTCATTTTTGAGTAAAGAAGGAGCAAAGGAAAAGTTGTTGTTTATATTCGATGAACCCACCACGGGTTTGCACTTTCATGATATCAATAAATTGTTAAGTGCCCTGAATGCATTAATAAAACGCGGACACTCTGTCATCCTGATAGAGCATAACATGGATATTATTAAGTCAGCTGACTGGATCATAGATTTAGGTCCTGAAGGTGGAGAAAAGGGAGGATATGTAGTCTTTAAGGGAACTCCGGAACAGCTGATGGATTGCGGGGATTCTTATACCGGAAAGTTTCTGAAACAGCACATTGATGAATCAATTTTCCTTTATTCCAAACATGATTGATACACAGCCACTAATCAGCTCCATGTTTTCTTCATCTTCAGCTTCGCTTTGCATCACTTTAACAGAGATAATTAATTGCTGACTGGATTCCATGGAAAAATCCCAGATTTGGCTGTAGCCGGCCTCGGCATTATCATACAGCACGTTTCTCTCTAAATCAAGCAACCTGAATTGAACCGGTGGCAAGGCATCAGAACCGCAAACGGCAATGCGGTATTCCTGGTCGGCATAAAATGTTTTATATAATTCAGCTTCCTCGCCTTCTGTGAGTATGGCCGCATTATAATTTCCATCATGAATGTAAGGGTCTAGTTCTAACTTACAAATCTTTTTTGCGAAGTTTTTGCATTGTGCATTTCCAATAACGGGTGATATCAGAATAAAAGCAACTATGAGTATAATGATGCGATATAAGTTTTTCATGATTTAAATGGTAAAATTTTTTCGGATTATTTCAACTTGTTCCTTTAATTCAGTAAAAATTTCCCTGTCAATGTTTGCGCTGGTTTCCGCTTTTAGTCTGGCTACTTTGCTACCTTCAGCCTGTTCAACTTCAATGGGTGTGGTGGTCATCCTTATCTTATCAAACACATTTTTTAATTCATTCATCAAAACCAGAATGGACTTCACATCTTCATTTTCCTGGTTTTCTTCGAGCAATTTGATGACATTGATTAAGCTTAGTTTTTGATCAATAATTCGCTCTACCATACTGCTCTCTTCTATATTTTTCACATCCACCAGATTCGTTGCTATATATAGTCCTTCTATCCATCCCCCTACCAAAACCATTGCAGAGATTGCAGAACGATTGTTCTCTTTTAGATACGAGCTGGAATTCATAAAAGTTTCTGAAATAATGTCCATAATGACATCACGCTGATTAATATTCTGCTGCAAACGTTCTATGGTTTCGTTACTGATGGCATCTGATATACCTAAACCATCGACCATTTCACGGGCAGCTGACATATAATCAAGGGCAAACTGGGTTTGATCAAAAAGACTGGCATAACTAAGATCTGTGCTGTAAATACCCAGGTTTAATGCCATGCTTTTGTTGGTATTGTATTTTGTGGTGTTTTCAATGGGATTGAGTATCTCCGGATTAAAACTGGCTCCGGCATTTTTGATGATCATGGCTGTTTCAAGAGGAGAAGGCAAAGAGTAAAAAATTTGTTTGGCAGTTTGAATCTCTGTAATCACTTGCTGATCCACATCAACAATTTCAATGGAATCTTTCAGGTTCGATTCATCCTTTTTCTTATCTGATTTACAACCATAAGAAACGAGGATTATGAGTACGATAAGGATAAGCTTATTGTACGGATCGGATGGATAAATTTTGTATGTCATTTGGATAATATTTTTCATAAAAGGCCATGAATAGAATAAGTAAAATTAATATATTTTTTTAAAATTCAAAAAGAACACGTTTTACTGAATTTTCGAAATATAATAATAATTCTTCAAACAAAACATATTCAAATAAAATATCTTTTTTTCAGCCTTGCAACCCTTCAGATATAATTTTTTTCTAAAATTATTACTGAAAGATGATTTTAAGCGCACACTTATGTTTACGCAAAAAAAATTGTGTAGGTTTGTATAAAAAAGAGGAAATATATCAATATGGCAGAAAAAAAAGACCGGAAAATTCTTGAAAGGCTTCAGTCAGATAACATAAAAATCATAAAAGAAACCATTGATGAGATTAGTAAAAAAGATGAAATCAAGTATTTGGATGATATCTTTGGTTTATATTACACCGATCAGGATCTTGAAATTAAAAAGAGCATCCTCGAATTGATTAAAAACATGAAAAGCTCCGGCACCACTTCACAAATCATTGATTTGATAAACTCGATGAACAGAATCGAAGATATGAATATGCTCATTGCCGCATGCTGGCAATCAACATTGGATTTCAGTCACTGCCTTCATGATTTTGTAAATTACATTATAAACGGCGATTATGAAACCATCCTTGAATCTTTTACGGTTATTGAGAATTCTGTGAAACAAATTGATACGGAAACCGCAGATAAGGAAATAGAAAGATTAAAAACACATATGCACCAGTCAGGACAAGACAAAAAAAACCTAATCGTAGAAATTATAAAATTGCTGGAATTAGAAAAAACCTGACTCAGAATGCATAATATATACCTGCCTGCATGTTAAATCCGTAAGTCGGATAATAGTTCCATACCTGGTATTGTGATCCGGTGATATTATTGAATTTCAGATAAGCAGAAAAAACTGTGGAGAAGAAATATTCTATTTCCGCATTCAGATCGACGACAGCATCCAGGGTATTATAGGTAACATCCTCGCTTACAGGGTCTTTTGA
The DNA here is from genome assembly GCA_964346235.1 of uncultured Bacteroidales bacterium. Classification (GTDB taxonomy): domain Bacteria; phylum Bacteroidota; class Bacteroidia; order Bacteroidales; family CAYFUP01; genus CAYFUP01. The sequence continues at coordinate 5,201 of CAYFUP010000067.1, forward strand.
CAAAAACGCATGCCTTTCGCCGATTCCAAATACGGCGGTTTTTAATATGATTTTATCCTGTATGTTATATCTTCCTGACAAGGAAAGTTTGTAATTTGGCTTGTGCCATGGTTTTTCCTCATCCTGCATGGTATAATTGTACAGGTTGCCCTGCACATGAAAATTCAACTTCTCCCCAATACCGGCCTGAAACTCCCCAAATAACTCAGTCACCTGGATATCATCATAAACAACATTGAACTGGTTGCCCGTCAAGCTGCCATCATTGATAAAAAAATGCATGTCATCCACAGCCCTGTATCTTACCCTTAGGTTATAGGAAGTGGAGGGACTGGCAGTACCCCTTATTCCGCCGTAAATCTCAATTTTATTGTTGCTTTTTCTGGGGTTAACCCCCGGAATAATAAAAGGATTATCGTAGGCCGTCTGCTGGTAGGGATTCTCGTTCAGTCCGCCATCAACTCCAATATAAGGAACAATATAATTATTCACTATATTGTATTCAAAGCTTGCCACAGGGTAATAATAGACAGTAGTTTCTTCATTATAAAAGTCGGATACAATTTTTATTCCGGCTTTCACCTGCCATTCCGTTTCAAACTTTCCAATCCATGCAGCCCCGTTAACCAGAAAGTTAGCGAAGGAATCCAGAGAAGCACTTCTTTCATAGAAGGTAAACCCTCCATCCACTCCAAATCGCTCTGTCCCGATAAACTTATCAAAATTTCCCTGTAAATCCAGCCTGTTTTCCTGGTGATTATTCATGTCCTGAAAATAATAATAATCGAAATGTATGTTATAATTCAGGTGCAGCGAATCCTGGTAATTGGATTTAAAGCGGGAGTCAAACCCTATGTCCGTATATCGCTGTTTGATGTCACTTCTGTTGAAAGACGTATCCACGGAAGGTGCATATCCATAAAAGTACCTCCTGGTTGTCTTTAAGTCCAATGCACTGGAAAATATGGCATCATTGAAAAATTTCTTTCCATAGACCTTGAAGTCAGCGTCCCCATATCCTGCAAAAATCTGTTCGTCATTCAGATGATTTACCCTGGCGGAGGATGATACTATTGAGGCCAATCCTCCTATGTTGAATTCATCATTTCTGGAATTGTTGATACCCAGCTGGACAGTGGGAAGCACTTTATTGCCTGCTCCCAACATGATGAATTTGTTGTATAACCTGGATAATGATTCACCGACCATTTTTGCCGGTTGAATGGGTTCAGCCCTGTAATCTGTGGAGATGGCCACCGGAAAGACCTGGTAGGTATATTCAGGCTCTACCTGGATGGTATCCACCAATTGAGGCAGTTCACTGATTTTTTGCGCATCAGCCACCTCAGGTTCATAAGCTTTTTCCACGAGCACCTCTTTTTCTATTTCCTCCTGCTGCGCATAAAGAGAAGAAAACAATGAAAAACCCAGAACAAAAAATGCTATATATTTCAGTTTAATCATATACCAACATATTAATTGTTTGCATGAGATGTATCCGGCACAGGGATGTCATGCTTACCAATCTTTTTATCTTGAACACCGGCATCTTCCGCTGACTCAAAATTCAGTTCAATATCCTCCTGTTCATCCTCAAACTCACGGTTCTTCTCTTCTTTAATGATTTCAAGAAGTTTTGAATTGGCCTCATCGATAATCCCATCGTCCGTGATGGTATAATGATCGATGAGGCTTTGGAGCGTTGCTTTGGCTTTAAATATTTCATCCTGTTTTTTATAAACCTCGGACAATAAAATAAAGCAATTTCCAAGCCAATAGGCATGTGGTGAACTCATGGAAATAAAATCCCTGATTTCCTGCTCCGCCAGTTTATAATCCTGCTGATCATAATAAATCTTCGCTACCAGAAACTTAGCCTCCGCCCCTTCTTCACTGCTTATGTTGTCTGCAATCAGTCTTAATTCATCCAGGGCTTCATCGAATCTTTTCAGATCATAATAGGCTTTTCCTTTTTTAAAATGAGCCTCCCTTTTGGTCTCCTCCGGAATCTTTTTATTCATGAGCACTTTATCACAAGCAAAGATCACATCCCTGCTATTTCCCAAAGCAAAAGCACTGCGCATCAATCCTATCCTGGATTCATGCAAATAGTTTGCACTTTCAGCTACTTTTTCAAGCCTTAAGTAAGTATCATAAGCTTTCAACATCTGATTATTCTGATAATGCAAACTTGCCAGCTCCAACAGGGCATCTTCCGAAAATTCATTCTGTGGTTTGCTGGTGACAAAATTCAGTGACTGAATGGCCAGGGCGGTATCCCCCTCATTAATATGACATATTGCTTTATAAAAGTAGGCGTTGATGATAAACTTTCCGTTGGGAAATTTCTCAATATAATTGTCAAAATTCGGGAGGGATTCTTCGCACTTCCCGGTCATATATTTCTTTTCAGCGGCAGTATAGGTTAATGAGTCCTGTTCAGATACGCTGATGGTGATGCCTTCGTCAAGTTGATTAACAAACTCAAAATATTCCTCCACCCTGTTCATATCCACATAAATGTTTTTCATTCCTGTCAGGGCACTTCTTGCTTCCGGAGCAGATGGATATTCCGTGACCAGTCTTTTATAATAGATCAGCGCTGAATCATTTTTATTCTGGTTATAATGAATCAACCCTATTTGCAACAGGGCTTCCCTGACATAGCTGCTTAGCGGAAACTGCTCCGTAATAAGTTTGAAATGTTCCAGGGCCATGTTCTGATTTTCAATCACAATATAACTACGCCCCAGTTCGAACAAGGCATCATCGAAATATGCAGTAGAGGGATAGGCGTCTATTAATTGTTTTAAGGTAGATATTTTCTTATTGGGCCTTTCCACCAAACCCAGGGCAAAACCTTTTTGGTAATAGGCATAATCTGCATCAGGGGTATTATGCTGAATGGCTGATTCATAATTTTCAATGGCCAGCCAGTAGTTTTTTTGAATAAAGTAGCAGTCGCCTATCCGGTTATAGGCATCCCCTGGTTTCGGATTATTTTTCACCTCTTCAAAATTGACATATTTTCTGAACCAGCTGAGCGCTTCAGAATAATTGGACATTTTGAAATAACAATACCCCAGGTTATAATGTGCCACATTAAACTCTCCCACCATAAAGGAGCCGGTGGATAACAAAAACTCGTCATACACATTGATGGCTTCCTGAAAACGATTGAGCCGGTAAAATGCTTCGGCCATCCAGTACTGGGATTTCGCCTTTATCTTTCGATCGAACCCATCAAACTGGAGCGATTTTTGAAAAGCATCAATGGCTTCCTGAAACTCCAGATTATTAAACAGTTCCAGCCCCCTAAAGAAAGCCACCCGCTGATAGGCCTGTTTAATGCTGGTGCTTTTATTTTCAATCTTATCCATGGATTCCATGGCTGCTTTATAATTCTTGGTATTCATGTAGGCGGTTACCAGGTAATTATATACTTCTTCACGTTTATAGGAATCTTTATACTTATCAAGATAATGGTTAAAAGCGATGATGGCATCATTAAAGGGAGTATATTTCAGTTCAAGGGAGATTTTCGCATAATTAAACAGGGCATCTTCCTGAAGGGATTTATCATAATCCATTTTTGAGGCTGCAGAAAAAGCCAGCCGGGCTTTATTTTTTTCACCGGTTTTCAGGTAACAGTCAGCCAGGTGATAATAGGCATTCTGACTTAACTCATCATCTTCTCCGGTAACGATTTCAAAGAAATCAATGGCTTTATTAAGGCTATCCAGCTTGTAATAGGTGAATCCCAGCTGGTATTTATCTTTCCTTCCTGTCTTGTTGCCTTTCTCATTAAATGTCTTTAAATAAGACAGGGCATCGGAATACTGATTTTTCCGGTAGTAAGATTCCCCAATAAGCTTGGAAATCTCAGGTTTCCTTTTTACAGAAGCAGTCTGAAGCAGCTCTTTTCCGTAGGTGATGACCTGATCATATTTTTCCTGATAGAAATATATTTGAGTAATGTAATAAGGCACCACCACAGAAAATGTCTGGTCTTCACTCAACCTTTTAAATTCTTGCAAAGCAGTCTGATAATTTTTTTTCTCATACGCGATATGGGCATAATAATAGATGGCAGGCGCTGTATAACGGGTATCCCGATCTTTTATCCGGTAAAAATGATGGTTGGCCATTTCGGTATTTTCTTCCATGAAATAGGCATAACCAAGCTTAAAACTATATTCGGCCATGTCTTCCTTAATCAGGTTGTCCATGTTTACTTTTTCAAACCAATAAATGGCATTGGCAAAATTTTCCTGTTTATACCGGAACTTCCCCATTTCAAAATAGGCCTGCTTTGCTTTCGGGCTTTCCGGATATTCGGCAATAAAACGGGATATTAAGTATTCCGCATCCTTGTTAAACAACTCAATGGCGCATAGGGCATGGTAAAAACCGGCATTTGTTTTCAGGTCGTAATAATGCTCCCCTTGTCTATCCATGGCTTCTTCAAAATATTTTTGTGCCGCTCCGTATTTTTCCTTTTGAAACAATTCCAATCCTTTTTTATAGAGGTTATCCGGATCATTTTCATGGATTGAACTTTGAGCAGCAACCTTAAGAACCAAAACAAAAAACAGTAAGTAAACCAAAATTTTATGCATTGTCATAAAAGGTACCAAATTGATAATGGGATAAAATTATGAAAATAAAAGCTATTTGATTGTCGGTTATTGATTTTTTAATTAACATTAAACTGTTAATTTCTAAATTTATTTTTACTTTAGTCAGAATTTTGAACCGAGAAGATGCATCTTTTAAAAACGGAGGGCACGGAAAAAGCACCCGGTTATATTCAAATCCGGGATGAAGCTTTTGCGTTAATTCTGCACGCAAACTTGAATAACCTTGAAAGAAAGATCAATGAAAACCTTAAACTGGAGCATCCAACAGCATTGATTGATCTTATAAAAAAAATGCCTGCCGGAAAAATTGAGAAATACGGTTGATATGAATGATGAAACGTTAATTTCTTTTAAGGAAGCTGCCATATATCAGAAAGACCATTTGGTTTTATCAAATGTGGCTTTTGATATATCGAAAGGAGAATTTGTTTACCTGATAGGCAGGGTGGGAAGTGGCAAGTCCAGCCTGATAAAAACCATCAACGTGGAGATTCCTTTAAAATATGGCTTTGCTACTGTTGCCGGATATCAGCTAAGCAGGATTAAAAACAAGCATATACCCTATCTTAGAAGGAAGCTTGGAATCGTTTTCCAGGATTTTCAGTTGCTAATCGACCGGACAGTATATAATAACCTGCTTTTTGTATTAAAAGCTACCGGATGGAAAAACAAGCTGGAAATAAAAAACCGGATTATAGAAGTGCTTGATTTGGTGGGTTTGGAATATAAGGGATATAAAATGCCCCATGAATTATCCGAAGGAGAAAAACAAAGGGTGGTAATTGCCAGGGCATTGCTTAATTCCCCTGATATTATCCTGGCAGATGAACCGACCGGAAACCTTGATCCGGAAACTTCAGAAGATATCTTAAAACTTTTGCTTAGAATCAGTGAAGATAAAAAGGCCGTGTTAATAGCCACTCACAATTACCAATTATTGAACAAATTTCCGTCAAGGACCCTTAAATGCGAGAAAGGCAAACTCATTGAAGTCGAAAAAACCAGCGAAATCGATTTCCAGGAGTTGCTGAGCGGCTGAGTGATTTATTGATAATTCAACTACTTTTCCTTATTACCAATGATGGTTTCAGCAGCAACTCAAAATTTTCTTCTGTTATTCCAGGATTTTCAATCAATTCAATGGTAATATCTGCAGCCCGAATGCCTGTCATATATCCCGGAAGGCTCATTGCGGTGAGTGGAGGTTCCATGAAAGAGGAATAAGGTGAGTCACTCAACCCAACTATTGATATATCTTTTGGAATGTTTTTTCCGAATCTTTTTATGACTTGATAACTTGCCATGGCAGCAATGTTGTTTCCATAAATGATCGCATCCGGAGGTTTCTCCAGTTCCATCAAGTACTTTGTTGCGCCCATGGCTGTGGATATTCCCAAATTACTGTGCACCAGGAGTTCTTTGAAAAATGGTAATCTGTACTCTTTAAGGGACTGCAAATACCCTTCATGTTGCATTTTTCCTTCCGATACTGACTCAAGATTGGTCACCATGGCTATCCTTTCCCTTCCTTTGTCATATAAATGGCCTACTACTTCCATACAAGCCTTGACATTGTCCGTTAATATTTTGGGAACATTTAAATTGGATATATCTCTATTGACCAAGGTTAAGGGAATTTTCTCTTCTTTCAGGCTATAATAGTGATTATGACTTAGTGAACTATAGGAAGGACTTGCTATGATCCCGTCCACACTATATTTATAAAACTCATCAATCATTTGTCTTTCGGAATCGCCTACGTCATTCGTATAACTCACCAAAACGCTATAGCCGTTTGCACGCAGTTTCTCATCCAATCCTTTTAGCACATTAGCGTAAAAGTAATCTTCTATGTCGGGCAATAAAATGCCAATGGTTTTGCTCGAGCGGTTCAATAAATTCCTTGCCAGAATATTGGGCCGGTACTGCCATTTCTCAGCAAGGTCTTTTACCCTGATTCTGGTTTCCTCACTTATCTCTCCCAAATCCCTTAATGAGCGACTCACCGTTGAAACAGACAAGCCCAGTTCATTCGCTATATCCTTCAATGAAACCCTTTTCTTCATTCAATAAAAGTATAATATTACAATTAAACTAAAAAACATGTTGTTCGGCATTTTTTTCTTCCTGCAAACCTTTGCGCAAACCTTTGCAGTCAATTCATTGAATATTAGCTTCTTGAATATTGTCAATTTGTTCTACATTTGAATCATGAGAAATAATGTTAATATATAACTAAATATTTAATCCATGCAATACAAAAAATTAACAATCAATGAACCCTCAGAATTAATATTCGGTCATGCTCCCCAACCTGTGAAAACACGAAGGGGTTTACATATCGGAGGTGGCATCGTATATCCTGAATTAAATTTTACCCTGCCTACCATTGAAGTCAGCAAAAACAATTATGATGAAGTAAGTGAGCATTACCGGGATATTGTCACCCGTTCTTTAAAACGAGCAGTTGAATTAGGCAGTCAGGGCGTTGTCCTGGAATTCGAAACGGTGGTTGAAATGACCCAGGTACCTGAAATAGGAATTGAACTCATCAAGGAAATGAATTCAATATGTGAAGATTATTTTCAAAAGTATCAATTGCCGGTTGAAATCCGACTAACGCCGAATGACTTAAGGGAATTTGAGAATCCACCCAAACAATCCAGTTCCAAGTACCTCGAACCCATGATGAAACTTTTTGAAGAAGGAGCCAAAGCAGGTGGTGATTTGCTGTCCATAGAGTCAACCGGTGGAAAGGAAATATCCGATGATGCTTTGCTGATGTGTGATATACGAACTTTTATATTTTCCCAGGCTGTTCTTGGTGTCCGTGACATGAATTTTCTATGGAAAAAAATCGTGGATATTGCCCGTAAACACAATAAAATTCCTGCAGGTGATACAGCTTGCGGGTTTGGTAACACGGCCATGGTTCTTGCTGAAAAAATGTATATTCCCAGACTTTTTGCTGCCATTGCCAGGGTAGCTACTGTGGTCAGATCCCTGGTTGCTTTTGAAGCAGGGGCAATTGGACCAGATAAGGATTGTGCTTACGAAGGCCCCTTTCTAAAAGCCATTGCCGGAATTCCCATTTCCATGGAAGGACGGACAGCAGCTTGTGCTCATTTGAGTCCTTTGGGTAACATCACGACAGCTTGTGCTGATTTATGGAGTAATGAATCGGTACAAAATGTGCAACTCCTGGCAGGTATGGCGCCTACAGTATATATGGAACAGCTCGAATATGATGCCCGGTTGATGAATCAGGCCATCAAACAGGGAAAAGCAGATATCCTGAAATTACAAGAGCTGAACGTGAATTCTGATGCTTTACTGGATCCCCAGGCTTTCATATTAATGCCAACCAATGTAATAGAAATTTCAAAAAGCATTGTAAAAGGAAAAAACTACGTGGAAGCCACCAAAATGGGATGCATTAAAGCCCTAAACCTTATCAAACAAGCTTATGAAGATAAACAACTCAGGATTAATGAGATGGAATTGCCCTGGCTTTCCAGTCTGGTGGATGACCTCGAATCCATACCTGATAACGAAAAAGCGTTCATCGCTGAGATGGAGCCTACACTGGAGAAAAACAAGGTATTGTTTAATGAATATAATCTGTAAATAGTGGCAGTAAGCAGATGATGCAGTATCCATTAAATACCAATGATACCTTGCATAAATAAAGTAGTAAAAAGGAAGAAAAGCGGATGCATTAATCAAGATTTATCATATGGTTGTCGTTATTCCCGGTTCCAGATCTCCCAGGACTTCTCTGCCTGCAGTTCAAGCATTTCCAGTCCGTTTTTAATAAGGCTGCCTTTCGATTTGCCCTTTTTTAAAAACAAGGTTTCTGCAGGATTATATATTAGATCATACAGGATGTGATATTCAGAGAGGTATTCATAAGGCAAATCCGGACATTTGTCCACCTCCGGATACATTCCCAGGGGAGAGGTGTTCACAATTATTTGGTGATTTTTCATCACCTCCTCATTGATTTGTTCATAAGCCATGACTTGCTTTCCGGAAGGATTTCTTGAAACAAGCATATATTCGACGCCCATCCGTTCTAATGCATAAATAACGGCTTTGGAAGCACCGCCGGTACCCAGGACCAGGGCATTCTGATGAAAAGGTTTTAACAAAGGAGTTAATGAAGTTTCAAATCCATATAAATCAGTATTATGGCCTGTCAGAAAAAAATCCTTTTGTTCAGGCCCTGTTTTATTGCACTTCATGTCATGGGTGCTTTTCCAGTCGCAGTCTATTGCCTTTTTCCCGTTCATCTCAATGGTTTTTTTCCAGTCCATGTCAACAATATTTTTTTCGTTCATGTCAGCGGTCTTTTTCCCGTTTCTTTCCTTTATGTCATGATCCGTTTTTCTTAAATCAGCATCATTCTTGTGATAAAATGCATCGTCTGCTGATTGATTTCGTTCAATTCGAATGGTGTTCACGGCACCGATAGCGCGAGCATCCGGATCCATCTCATTCAGGTATGGAATAACTGCTTCTTTATATGGAATGGTAACATTTAGTCCTGATAATTGCGGATTTTGATTTATCAGTCCAGGCAATTCATCAATGCTTTTAATGGGAAAGTTTTTATACCTGGCATCTTCTATGCCTTCCTTCCTGAATTTTTCAGCAAAATATCCCTCTGAGAATGAATGACTTAATCGATTTCCGATGAGTCCGTATAATGGCATAAGCTAATCTTTCGCAGTTTTCAACGCATATTTTTCGATCAGCCAAATAGACAAGAACCCCAGAATGGCAATTAAGATGGCATAGATCACCTCACCATCAAAAGATTGTGGTATGTACCGGTCATACCCCTGTATGATTTTTTCACCGTCTTTTAACAGATAGCTGCCGCTTTCATCCATTTTATAGATGTTTTCCTTCCATGGCCAAAGTATTCCCAGCGAACCGAGTATAAAACCCGTAAGCAGACTAATGGTTTGATTTCGGTAATGCTTGTATAGCCAGGAAAGCAAGTGTGAAAACGCCACAAGGCCTATCACAGCACCTAGAAGGACCGGAAACAATATTTCCAGTCTCAGGTTGGTGACGGCATCAATGACCACCAGTTGATAGTTTCCCATCAATATAAGCACAAATGAACCAGATAATCCTGGCAATATCATGCTGCAGATGGCGACCACACCGCAAGCCATCAGGTATAAAAAATTTTCATTTTCAGTGGCCTGTGACATAAAAGTAATGCCAATAGCAGTAACGGCACCTATTAAAAAAACCGCTATCACCCCAATGTTCCAATTATCGACCGTCCGGCCGACAAAATACACGGAAGCAAGTATTAACCCAAAAAAATAAGCCCAAATCTGCACCGGGTAGTTAATAAACAGGAATTCAAGCAGCTTGGCCAGCGATAAAATGCTTAAGATTACCCCAAAAAAAACAGCCACCAGAAAACCCAGATTGACATGTCTGGCAAAATCCTTAAACTTGCCTTTAAACAAATATTTCAAAGCCATTAAATCAAAAGATTTTACCGAATCAATCAATTCTTCAAAGACTCCGGTAATGAGTGCAATGGTTCCCCCTGATACGCCAGGAATCACATTTGCCGCCCCCATTCCCATTCCTTTTACAACAAGTATTATCTGACTTTTAAGCTTTTTTATCACTTGATGGGATTTTAGAATTTGACGGACAAATATAATATTTTCATGAGTGAAGGCAAACATAGAAATGAATAGGCAACAAATATTCTTTTAAGTTTTTTGAAAATTCAATTACTTTTGACAGTTGGATCTAAACTATTAAATAGTAAAAACCAATTATTCTAGAGTGGTTCTAAAAAAGCGTCAAGAACAAGGCATGCGAACCTTAAGTGTCAGGAGTTTACTGGTC
>CAYFUP010000068.1:0-15714 GCA_964346235.1 uncultured Bacteroidales bacterium
TAATTAGTAAACAGGATTTTACATTTTCTTAACATATGTTATACTTTTATTTTCTATTTTTACCGCCCGGAAATCAACTTATTTTAAGCACGGATGCCAGTATATTATAATAGCATGAACGGGTTTTTAATGAAATGTTTACAAATGATGCAGTCCCTTAAAAGTATCAGTTCATTTTAATAAAAAACATAAAGCAATCATCATAACCAATAAAAATCAATCATCATGAGAAAGATCATTGTACCATTAATGCTATTGTTTATCATCAGCTTAAGCGCAAGTGCTCAAATATTCAACACAGGGCAAACCCTAAAAAAAGGCCAGATAAGCCTGGGATTTGAACCGGCCATCCTCATTGAGCCTGATGATTTTATTTTATTTTTCCACGGCGGAATCGGACTAAAACCGGGCATCGATTTTGGGCTTAAAGCCGGATTTCTGAATGACGGAGATCCTTATTTTGGAGGCGATGTGGAATTTGCCCTGGGAAAATACTTTTCTGTCATGGGCGGTGCTCATCATTTTGGTAACTTCGGACTGGACGGGTGCATTTTAGGAACCTATCCCATTCGGAGTGATGTAAGGATTTCTTCCGGTTTAGATATGGATATTAACTTTTCTCAGTATGATGAAGATGGTGACGGGGATGAAGAAACCAATACGGATTTCCTCTTATGGCTCCCGATTAGTCTTGAAATAGGACTTCGTTCCAACATGGCTTTTATCTTTGAAGCGGAAGTGGGACTGACTGATCCGGCCTATCATCTGATTGGCGGCGGCTTGAGCTTTTATTTTTAAATACCATTTCATACATTTTTTGCCTCATTATCAGGTCTCTATCAACAACATCCTGGTGATAAGCTTTTTCCAGGTACATTTCGGTCTGGTCGCAATAATGAGGACTGGCAGGAATTCCTGATATACCCGTGGGAATCACAGTCAGGGAACGATTCCAATCATCCAGCGAGTAAATATGCCGATGGGATGCGGCATGAGTCACATTAAAAGGATCACCATGCTTATAAGCGAACGGAGCAATGGTATGAAAACTTCCCCCGGCCGGATAAGGGCCTTTGTTCAGTTTAAACAAATTATTCATGAGTTTGTTTCTGCCAATGGGATGTTGAATGGTAAGCTGATGCAATTTACCCCATTCCCAGTTGCTGATTCTGTTTCCATATTCTTTGGATAGCAAGGCTACGGTTTCTTTCATGCTTTTTAAAACAATATCTGAAAATTCTTCGACTACATCGGGGGTGGTGTTTATATCATACCAGGATGACCGTTTCATCCAGTTGTTATACACAAAATTTCTGACCAGGATCTTGCTTTTCATAAATTCCTGATAAAGCGTATCCCCTAAATCATCTTTCAGGCTGTTCTCAATGAATTTTTGATAAAAAACCTCAAAGACAGCGGCTTCATAGCTCCCGGGGTGATAATCCCCATCCCATTCCTCCAGGGCAAGCATTACTTCCCTGACTTTTGTATTTTTCGTCCGGTTCAGCTCCCTGACCAGTCCGGGTTTTAAACGGCTCACCAGCGCCGATACCTGGTCGGTTTGAATATCCGCAAAATCATTCACTGACAATTTCTCCTTCTCGCTCAGTAACTGCTGAATTCTTTCTATTCTGGGAGGTAAATCATACCAATAACTGATAAAATAGGGATAATCGTCATCCACTGGTTTATTATTGGCAGAAGCAACAAATCCCCTTTCTGGATTATAGTAATGCGGCAGCTTGTCAAATGAAACTATGCCATTCCAATCATATTCACTGGTATCACCGGGAAATATGCCCAATCCGTCCCCTTTCCGTATGGGAATTCCTGCACAACAATACAGTCCGATATTACCTTTGACATCCGCATAAGCAATATTCTGGCTGATGGAAATAAAGGTTTTGACAGCATTCTTAAAGTCAAGCCAGTTATCTGCCCGGTTTAGCAGGTAAATGGTTCTTAACTCATTGCTGTATTCATTCCCTATCCAGCGCATGGATATGGCTTCATTTCTTACATCTTTCATTCCAGAAATAACCGGTCCACGATGTGTATATTGTATTTCCCTGTTTAAAACATCTCCCCCCTTTATTTCAATGGTTTCATTGATAGTTTCCAGCTCCCTCCACTGACCGCTAAATAGATAGCTGGAAGAATCATCAGAAATGGTTTCCCGGTAAAAATCAATATCATCCAGCATTACATTGGTCATTCCCCATGCAATGCTATCATTATGTCCACAGATGACAAAAGGTTGTCCGGGTAAAACCACCCCGGTCACATCAAGCTTTCCTTCCACCACCTGATGCATTTGATACCACAATCCCGGTGCAAACAAACCAAGGTGCATGTCATTGGCCAGGATGGGCTTCCCGGTTTTACTTTTTGCAGAGGAAACCGCCCAGTTGTTGCTACCAAAAAACACTTCTATGCCCAGCTCCTTCAGCTTGTTCGATCCTGCCAACAGATTTGACCAAATATCCAGCTCAGCGGTATCCATGGTATAATCCGGATAAACCTTTATTTCCTGGTTGTTCATATCCGGTATTAAATCAAAATACATGGTTCGCTTCACAGCATTCTTAATTTTAGCGAGCACAACCTCAATGTCCCATGACATGGTCAGGTCCCATGACATATAGCCAATCAGGTTCACCGTATGAATGGGTTGCCATAATTCCGGTTTATAATTTAACAAAGTGAATTCAAACGGAAGGTTATCCCCATTTTTATTCATATATTGATTAATCCCATCACTAAATGCTTCAAGGGCGTTCAACACATTATTATCGGAATGCGCCATCACCAGTTTGGATTTTTCTTCGATACGCAGGGAGCGCATCAATACATCCGTCTCGACCAGGTCTTCACCAAAAATCTCAGCCAATCGTCCTGTGGTGGCTCTCCGGAACAAATCCATTTGCCATAACCTGTCCTGTGCCAGCAGGTAACCGGTCACCCTGTACAAATCTTTCTCATTCTTTGCATAAACATGTGGTATTCCGAGCGAATCACGAAATACATTCACCTCCTCTTCCAGGTGATTCAGCTGCTCGATGCCCGAATAACTGGTTAATCCTTTAGAACGAATTTTGTTAATGATGAATGAACCGCCAAAGTAAATGAACAGTAAAACCACCACAATAATGATCCCGGACTTCTTAAATCTTCTCATGACAATGCTTCCCTTTTATTCCTCCCCTAAATAGTGGCTCTAAGAAAACGTCAATACCTGCGTTATGCTTTCCTTAAAAACCAATCCTTAAGACCTTCAAAAATAAATATATTAAATGAAACATCCATGATAAATCCGTATTTAGTGGCTCTAAGAAAACGTCAATTGATGCGTGAATGCTATGACTCCATTTTAAAACATGCTATCACAGGCTGATGATCAGAATATTTAAATTCCAGGTCAATTCCTTTTATACTGATTACCTCAATATTGGGGGAAAACAGGTAATAATCAATCACTTTTTTTGCTGAACTTTCCGAATCATAAGGGGTAGTTAAACTTCTGTTGGTTGGGACATCATTATCAAAGCCCCATTGCCAATTGTCTGGTATAAATTTGTCAGGCACATATTGGGCATTTGACCCTGACTTAATATTCGATTGGAATTCAGGATTATAATTATTAGGCAATTGATTCCAGTCACCACCTACAACAATGTAGTTTCCCTTTAAGTACTCATCCATGATAAAAGACTTTAGCTGCATCATCTGGGCTTCTTTAAGGGAACCATCATCATAAGCGGAATTATGGGTATTGATGATAAGTAATTCTTTCCCATTGGACAATGGATGCCTGTTTACCAGGAAGCAGCGATCGAGCATAAACAAATTCATGGGCCAGGAGTAATTGCCATGAAAAGAATAGCGAATGACCTCTAAGGGATCATACCGGCTCAGGTTTGCCAATCCGGAAGTTACCTTCCCCAATGGATTATAAAAAGGCAGGGGGACAAAAAATACATCGTAATTCTTTCCAAATGCAGGGAAGAACTGGGGAAAAAATTTTTTAAGGCTGTCATATTGATTAATGCGATAACTTCTTTTGGAGGAAACATCCACTTCCTGCAGCAGATAAAAGTCAATGCTGTCATTATTCTCCAGGAAATCGACGATTTTCCTGCAATTTTCGATGACCTTATTCTTAGAAGTCCGTACCTGCCGGCCATCATCGTAAAAAAAGTCCATGTCATCGCTTAATCCGCAAAAACCAATGTTCCAAATCAGCACATTCACGGTGATGGCTTCAGGGATGACTCCGGGAATATTGGCTGAATAAACCTCCCTGGCATGGTCGGGCTGATAATCATTTATTCCGGCAGTAATGATTAATCCTGCAAATGCCAGAATAATCAAACCCATGATAATAAACAGATACTTAAGAATGCGCATTTCTTTGGGGTTAAGTAATAAGAATAATGAATATCAGATAATTCAGCATGGCATTAATTTTACGCTCAGCGAACAGAGGCGCTAAAAAACCTCAATAACTGCTTTATGCTCCCCTTAAGCACCAGTCATTTACAATTATTAAACTTCGGGCACTTAAAGTTTGCATGCTTTGTTCTTGGCGCCTTCCTGGAACTTCGTTCTAATGCAAAGCAGGTTTTCTTATTGTCACTAAATCAGGAAACACCTTTCATTATAATTGTTAAAACTTCAGCCGGCAATATACTTTAAAAATTGTATGAAACAAGCATGATTCACATATTTATTAAACCCACTGGCAAATGATGATGGAGATCATGCCATTCCCATATGGCCAGGAGGAATTAAAAAAAACGGATGCTCCCTTACCAACGATTGTTTACAACCAGGATATGAAAATATTTTAATAATATGTTACAGGGAACCAATTTGTTAACCAATTTATTCTTTTGAAAAAATAAAAACCGACAGTTTTAAGAAAATATATTTTTATTTTAGGGGTGAAATGTTCATTAAAACATTTTCAATAATTTCACAATAAGGAATGAAAATATTTTAATGGTAAATTACACGAGGCCAATTAATTAATCTAGATATATTCTTGTGAGTCCCTCATCAGCTATCGTTTACGACAAGGACGAGAACCGAGTTTACGAGCTCGCCGAAGGCAGATGAGCCTGCGAACTCGCCCGGGGCAGAGGGGTTTACGACTTGGCCGGAGGCAAATAAGCCATGAGGGTTCCATGTGGTTTGAAAGATTCTGGTTTATTATAGAATTTAATATTTATTTGAAATACAGAAGTTTAATATAAAATCTATCTCACATGAAAAAATTAATTTTGTTTGTCTGCACAGGGATGCTATGGCTAACGCTGATTTCAGGGGCCATGGATAATCGGAATGGCACAGCTTCATGTGAACCCGTTAATTCATGGACTCCCCGGGGCCAGGCTTTATCATGTGAAACAAACCAACCACTTAATGAACATAATCATGAAGCTTCAGGGGAAAACGAGACTTTTGGCCCATCCATTCGTCAAGATCAATATGCAAATGAAAAAGAAAACTCAGCCGGAAAGCAAAAACCAGAAATGGTAGCCGAAACTGAGCATTCAACGGTTCAATTAAAAAACAGGCCGGAAGTTGCATCAGTGCATTCAGTAGTTCAGTCCAAGAAAATGTCGGCAGTTGTATCAGGGCATTCAACGATGCAGTATAAGAAAAGGCCGGCAGTTGCATCAGGAAATTCTGAGGTACAGCCTATGGATACCATATCCGCTGACACAGGGGAAAGGAATGAAAAAACAAAAACGGGATGGACGTTCGGGGCAGTTCCTGCCATTGCTTATGATACCGACCGGGGATTTAAATATGGCGGACTCGTCAACTTTTATCATTTCGGGGATGGCAAAATATATCCGAAATACAGGCATTCCATTTACCTGGAATGGTCCAGAACCACCAGGGGCAGCGGCATCAACCAATTCAGATATGATTCAGAATACCTGATTCCGAATGTACGTGTTACCGCAGAAGCCAGTTACCTGACTGAGAAAGCGCTTGATTTTTATGGCTTTAACGGAAGAGAAGCATTGTATAATCCTGATTTTGAAGACCAAGACCAGAAAGCAGAATATATCAGTCGCATGTATTATCGCCATGAAAGGGATTTATTAAGGCTAAAAGCAGATTTTCAGGGCAGCATCATAGGCAGAAGGTTAAGATGGCTGGCTGGTTTTGTGCATTACGGCATAAACACCGGTGAAGTGGACATAGACAACCTGAATAAAGGAAAAGACGAAGCAGACATGCTGCCTGACACAGCCGGAATTTATCAGAAATATGCGGACTGGAACATTATTTCCGGTAAGGAAAAAGACGGGGGAAACACCAATTTTCTGAAACTGGGACTGGTTTATGATACGCGTGACAATGAGCCGAATCCCAATAGCGGCATTTGGACTGAGCTGTTATTTAACATGGCACCCGGTTTTCTGGGAAACAAAGATTATTCATTCACAAAACTGGCGCTTACCCACCGGCAATATTTTACCCTTTTTCCGGGGCAGCTTACTTTGGCTTATCGTCTGAGTTATCAGCCGAAAATTTCCGGAGACATGCCTTTTTATATGTTGCCATTTATTTATAATTCAAGGTTGACGGTGGACGGAGTTGGCGGAAAGAAAACCATTAGGGGCATTTTACTTAACCGGTTGGCAGGAGAAGGATATGCTTTTGGAAATATCGAGTTCAGATGGAAATTTATAAAGACCGTCCTGTTCAACCAAAACATTTATGTGGCCCTGAGCACTTTTTTGGATGGGGGAATGGTTACCGACTATTATGATATTCAGGATGAAAGCATCAATAATCTCAAATCAGATAACCCTGCAGCATACCGAAACCACTTTACCGGGGAAGATGAAAGTCTCCATCTTAGCTATGGAACAGGATTGCATTTTGCGCTGAATGAGAATTTCATCGTTGCAGTGGATTACGGTCGGGCCCTTGATGCGCCGGATGACGGGATTTCAGGATTTTACATCGGCATGGATTTCCTTTATTAAGCTGCCTTTCTTAAGCCCAGGATGATGGGAACTTGTTTTTGGAGATATGGGCATGAAGCTGATTCTTAAAACCACTTAAGAATAATTTGTTAGTTTTCTTAGTCCCTATATTTGGGGTTATATAACCATGCATCTCCTAATCATGGTTCCTAAAATGGAGTAGGCTCTTTTTCAAGGTCAGTCAGGAGAGTTTGAAGTTTAATCATTATAAAGCAAGGGATTTTCCAAAGCATACTCCATGATTTTCCGCTCAGGCTCAAAAGGTTTAACCTCATTAAGTCCCAGTTGTTCAATGGCAATATTCAACAATTCCTGATGATACTTGCTTTCTACCCGGATTTGATTTTTCCGGTTTTGGCTATGTACTTTCCTGTTGCCTGATTCTTCTCCCACCCAGGATTGGTGTTCAATGTTTTGCTTGTCATGGATAGTCTGTAAGTGCTCCTGCTTCTGCTTTTCCTCTTGCTCCTGCTCCTGCTCCTGCTTCTGCTTTTCCTTTTGTTCTTGCTCCTGCTTTGCTTTGCCTCCTTGAGCTTTATTCATTTTTTCTTTAAAATAACGGCCTGCCTCTAACAGGGCTTCCAGGGGTATCAATCCCACCAGTTCAGAACCGGTCACATAAGTATTTAATTCCCCGGCCAGCTCCCTGACTTTTTCAAATACAACATGTAACGGCGTGTTTTTAACATCGGTTAAATTCATGGATACCTGTGCCCTGTCATATTGATCCATATACCATCCAATGGCTTTCACGGCTTTCAATAAACCGGGAACCCTTTTTCTTTTTCCGTTTACCTTGCTATAATATCCGCTTTCTCTGATTTGCATTGCGATATTTTTTGCAATGTCCACCTTGCCCGCCGGTAAATTAACGTTGTAGGCAATCAGGAATTTACGGGCCCCAACAGCCAAAGCACCGGTTTCCAGATTAAAAAGCAGCGGACCAAAATCCGGTTGCCATTGATGATGATGGTATTGATGTTTCAATCCTTCATATTCAAGTTTGCGAACATGAGCCAGGTTTCTTCTCCAGGATGAATAAGCCGCATGCTCATAGCAATAGGTCGGAATCCCCAATTCATTGCCGGTTTTTTCCGCCAAATACCTGGCGTGAGCGACCGCTTCATCCATGTCCATCCCTTTGACCGGGATCAGGGGACAAACGTCCACCGTACCAAATCTTGGATGCGCTCCTTGATGCTTTCTCATATCAATCAAGGAGGTTGATTTCTTAATCATTTGAAAAGCAGCTTCCACAACCATATCGGGTTTACCGGCAAAAGTAATCACCGTGCGGTTTGCAGAGTAACCCATATCAATGTCAAGCAGTTTTACGCCCGCTTGACCAGTGATAACTTTCACAATGTCATCAATGACCTGTTTGTCTCTTCCCTCGCTGATATTGGGAACACATTCAAGAATTTTATGCATATCAAATTACTAAAATTTAATGAAACAAGCATCCTAAAAATAATTGTTATCGCACGCGACAAAATTAGTGAATCGATCTCATGAACGGAGTGAATAATCGATTACTTTTATCATGCAGTTCCATCTGACCATTGAATAATTTAATTTGAACAGATGAAGTTGTCTGATCAATAATAGAAACAAAATAAAACATATTTTTTCAATGTTTATTCAGTAAAAACGCACTTTGAATATCTTGATCATATATTAACAGTCATGCGAAGATCCATAAAGATAATCAGTATTCACTCCGCTCATGAGGGTGTTACAATAAAATCTCATGGGTCTTCATGCTTATTTATCATTATCGTGTGAGTTTAATAATTGTTTTTATCATGCTTGTTTCATGATATATTATATTTTTGCGAACAAAATCATTAAAGGATGAAACAAATCAGGATTATATTCTTACTGCTTTTTGCCTTGATATTCTTTTATTCATGTAAAGACGTGTTCAATGAATTTACGATCACAGGAGAAGTTAAAAACTATCGCAATAAAAAACTCTATCTTTCTCATCTGACCATGGAGAAAATAGAAAAAACCGATTCGGTGACAATAGAAAATGGTCTATTTAGCTTTACCGGCAAAACAGAAGTACCCGATTTCTATATTCTTCAAACGGAGGACAATGATTACATCACACTCATCATCAAACCCGGGGATGAAATCAGAATATTTGCCGATGCCAGTGACTTTAGCCACAACTATGAAATAGAAGGTTCTGAGGATTCCAGAAACATAAAAGATCTCAACCTCACCCTGCAGCGAAATATTGAAAGGATTGATTCCATCAACAGGGTTTACCGGCAATACCATAACAGTCGGAGACTTCCGGCGATTAAACAGCAGCTGGACAGCACATTTGAATCCATCATAGAAGGTCACCGCAATTATACCATCAGGTTCATTGAGAACAA
Source organism: uncultured Bacteroidales bacterium (assembly GCA_964346235.1). Classification (GTDB taxonomy): domain Bacteria; phylum Bacteroidota; class Bacteroidia; order Bacteroidales; family CAYFUP01; genus CAYFUP01. The sequence goes on from CAYFUP010000068.1 coordinate 9,401, forward strand.
CATGAACTCCATCGCAAGCGTTATGGCGCTTTACCAACAGATTACCCCCCGCATGTACGTATTGGATCCCATTGATGACATCACCTATTTTGAAAAAGTGGACTCCTCTCTATATGCAAAATATCCTGAATCAGAGGCCATTCAGGCATTACATAAAGAAGTCATCAGAAACAGGCGCAAGATAAATAGCAACCTGGCTTCCTCAGGAAATGTGGCCATAGGACGCGTTGCCCCGGAAATTGCCCTGCCCAATCCAGAAGGCGACACGATTCTTTTGTCCGCTTTGCGGGGCAATATCGTGTTGCTGGATTTCTGGGCATCATGGTGCAAGCCCTGCAGGGAAGAAAATCCCAACCTGGTGGACAATTACGATGAATACAGTGATAAAAATTTTGAGATATATCAGGTTTCGCTGGACCGAACCAGGCAAGACTGGGTAGAGGCCATTCAGGAGGACAACCTGGATTGGATACATGTGAGTGACTTAAATTATTGGGATTCCAGGGTGGTGAATTTATATAATCTTTCTGCCATCCCTGCCAATTTTCTTTTAGACAGGCAAGGGAGAATCATCGCCAAAAACCTCCGCGGAGAACAATTGGATCAGCGGTTAGAAGAACTATTTGAATGAAAAAAATCTATTTTGCCTCCGATTTGCATTTAGGGCTTCCTGACTACAAGCAAAGCAGGGGAAGGGAAAAATTATTTGTAAAATGGCTGGAAACCATCAAGAAAGATGCCCTGGAGATTTTCCTCGTAGGCGATGTATTCGACTTTTGGTGGGAATACAAACGGGTGGTGCCCAGGGGTTATACAAGATTCCTGGGAAAGCTGGCAGAGCTGTCTGACAGTGGGATTCCCATCCATTTCTTCACAGGAAATCATGACATATGGATATTTGATTACTTGCCGGAAGAAACGGGAGTTAAATTACACAGGGAACCCATAGTCAGAGAATTTTTTGATAAGAAGCTTTTTATAGCCCACGGGGATGGAATTGGAAAAGGGGACTATAGCTATAAGTTGCTGAAAAAAATCTTTACCAATAAACCTTTGCAATGGATGTTTACCCGGTTACATCCAAATTTTGCTTTATGGCTGGGCAATAGCTGGTCGGTGAACAGCAGGGCTGCCAAAGGAATCACCAAAGAATACCTGGGTCCTGAAAAAGAGCTTTTGATCCAGTTTGCCAAAGAACAGGAAAAGCAAGAACATTTTGATTATTATGTTTTTGGGCATCGGCATCTGCCTTTGGACCTGAAAGTAAACGAATCGAGCCGGGTGATTTACTTAGGCGATTGGATTGTGAACAATACCTATGGGGTGCTGGATGAAAATGGATTCCTGCTTCAAAAGTTTTCCTGAATGAGGTGATGGCACAACAATCAATGATGGTTATTCAAAATAAGTAATTATAATCGAATTAGAGGCACCAGAAAACCAACATATTATTTTAATGTGGTTTTAGCATTCCCCATTATTGAGTATAAAAATTATAACCGAAGTCAGATTTATAAATGGTTCATTGTTTAAACATTCCCGATTATTCAGTGTAAAGCCGTTTAAACATTTTTCCATTTACAGTAAATTAAAATCTCAAAAGCGTGGATCATCCAGCCCAGGACTCCCGGTCCAGGCTCCGATAATTGATGGCTTCAGCCAGGTGCTCGGTTTTGATATTCTCACTGCCTTCCAGGTCAGCGATCGTGCGGGAGACTTTTAATATCCGGTCATACGCCCTGGCTGACAATCCAAGTTTCTCCATGGCATTTTTCAATAATGCGCTGCCTGTCTTGTCAATACTGCAATGCTCCCGAATCATTTTTGTTTCCATCTGAGCATTGCAATGCAGGTTATCTTGTGCTTTAAATCTTTGTTGCTGCATTTCACGGGCATCGATAACCCTTTTCCGGATTTCATGACTGGATTCTGTGCTATATTTGTCAGAAAGCTGGTTAAATCCCACCGGGACCACTTCAATATGAATGTCAATCCGATCCAGCAACGGTCCTGAGATCTTATTCAGATATTTCTGAACCATTCCGGGGTTACAAAGGCATTCCTTTTCGGGATGATTGTAAAAGCCGCATGGACATGGATTCATGGATGCCACCAGCATAAAGCCTGCCGGGTATTCCACCGAAAACTTTGCCCTGGACAAAGTGATTTTCCGATCTTCAAGCGGCTGACGCATGACCTCCAGCACAGTTCTTTGAAATTCAGGCAATTCGTCAAGGAACAATACCCCGTTATGCGCCAGGGATATTTCTCCGGGTTGGGGAATCATCCCCCCTCCCACCAGGGCAGCATAGGAAATGGTATGGTGGGGTGACCGGAAAGGACGGACGGTCATCAGGGAAGTATCCCTGCCTACATTTCCGGCCACGGAATGAATTTTGGTTGTCTCAAGTGCTTCGCACAAACTAAGTGGCGGAATAATGGAAGGCAGTCGTTTGGCCAGCATGGTTTTTCCCGACCCTGGTGGTCCGATCATTACAATGTTATGCATTCCTGCAGCCGCTATCTCCAGCGCCCGCTTTACATTTTCCTGTCCTTTTACATCGGCAAAGTCCAATTCATGATTATTCTGATTTTGAAGAAATTCTTTCCTGGTATCCACAATGGTTGGATTCAGCTTTGTCGAATCATCATTTGAATCCCCGTTAAAAAAGTGTATGACCTCCATCATGTTTTTAACCCCATATACTTCCAATCCATCGACCACGGCAGCTTCTTTGGAATTCTCCGCGGGCAGGATAAATCCTTTAAAACCTTCTTCCCGGGCTTTGATGGCAATAGGCAAAGCACCCCTGATGGGTTTTACAACCCCGTCGAGCGACAACTCACCCATGATTAAATACTGTTCAATACCAGCAGCATTGATTTGATTGGAAGCAGCAAGTATTCCGATGGCGAGGGGCAAATCATATGACGAGCCTTCTTTTTTAATATCGGCTGGCGCCATGTTGATGACTACCTTCTTTCCCGGTTTTTTGAAACCGTGATACTGGATGGCTGAATAGATTCTTTGCTGACTTTCTTTTACTGCATTATCAGGCAGTCCAACCAGGTAGAAACTGGCTCCCCGCATGACATTCACTTCTATGGTTATGATGGTGGCTTCAATGCCGCTCACCGTGCTGCCATATGTTTTTACAAGCATCTTTTCAGGGTTTTAAAAAATTTAAGGCGTCAATAAATGCATTTTTAGGTTTCATTATTAAATTTAGATCATTTTCTGATAATAAAAAAAGTGTTTCGATATTAATTTTTAAAAAAAATCAAAGACAAAAATTGCCTTTGTATATATAACCAATGAAACTTCCCCGGTTGAAACATGGAACATGATGATTCCATCCATTAAAGGAGAACATTACAGGATAAGCAGAGATGAATGGAATTTCTTGTCTGAGAGGTTCAATATAATACTCCCCGAAATTCAGACCACTGTTTAAGTTGAAAAAATGTATTATTTTTAAGCAGTAGTTATCTACATTTACTTTTAGTATAAAAACCCAAACAGCCATAAAGGTATTTTATTACCTGATCCGCCTTTTATTTCCCCGGATGCAATATATGCATTTGGTATGCCTTTTATTTGTTCTGTTGTTTTGTGCGGGCCTCCAACTTCAAATATATATGCATCATCCAATAAAAAATCACCAAATTTTGACGATGTTACACGATGCTGAACCTCAGTCTGGCTTAAAAAGAAAGTCTCTCTTACATTTCCTTTATTTGGTTGCCCATCAGATAAAATCCACGCAAGATTTGGATTCTGAAGGTAAACCTTATCGGGTTTTTGAAGATAGCTAATCCCTTTGGTATCTTGCCTCAACAAAGCTAATACCTTTGCCTGGTCCATGTAATATAGTATTTTAAGGATGGTATTCCTGGGTATATTCATCCGATCTGAAAGCTTTGTAATATTAGGAGTGAATGGAACTGATTGGCTGATGATATAAAGTAATTTTTTCATATTCCGGATAGTGGAATAGGAAAGTTCTTCAAAAGGAGCAATATCTATTTCAAGTACAAGGTTTGTTATCTCAAGAAGCTTTTGGCCATATAGTTTTTTCCCTTGCATAAAAAAGGGATAATATCCATACTGTAAATATTCCCTGAAAGATTTTTCAATATCAACCGCATCATGATAATTAGCGGAAATCTCATGGTGATGTTTTATAATTGTTTCCAAAGTTATTTTAGGAAATTGTTTTTGGTATTCCAATTCCAGAAATTCACGAAAAGACAATCCAGGAAGATAATAGCTTACCGACCTTCTCGACAGATCTGCTTTTCCTTTATATATTTCCAATACAGAAGAACCAGTTGCAACTATCCTGGCATCTGAATAATTATCATATATATTTTTAAGGTCTTTAGACCAATGTCGGTAGCGGTGGACTTCATCCAGGAAAAAATACCGGTATCCTTTTTCATAAAGTGTGTCGAAAAGTTCTACCAGCCGGTACGTTTCAAAGTATATATCATCAAGGCTAAGGTAAATGGCATTTTCCTTCAGCTCTTTTACCCGTTGCAGCAATAAAGTCGTTTTTCCTGTTCCACGATATCCTTTAATGATGGTTAATGGTTGATTCCAATCCAAATTATCATATAAAAAACGTTTAAACTTTGTCTTTACATCAGAGGATTTTCTTAGTGATAATTTTATTAACCTTTCCATAATGCTTTTTTTAAAAAGCAAAAATACTAAATGTTAATCATAAAAAGCAATATTAACAATTGATTATTGAAAAAAACAATAAGGAAGCTGGCATTGCTTTGGGAAGCATTTTTATGATACTATCTTACACTTTTTCCAATTTCAGACCGGGAGATTCTTTCTCTAAGATATGCTGAAAGCCTGAACCACATCACCCTCTATGAGTTTGAAACCAACCAAACCCTCAGTGAAAATATAGATGAGGTGTTTGAGCTGGAATAATTCGTTGAGATAATAATCCTGAGCAAAATGTATAGACGGATAATATACCATTTTCCTATATTTTGCGTCTTCACACATCAAGAAGGAATGGGGCCTAATAAAATTGTTTCCATTTTCTTTTTATGTAGTTATTTGTATTTTTGAGATCAAATTTGAGCATTTTATGCTGACCAAGGATAAAATTAAAAAGGCCCTGGATTCACTTCCAGATCAATTTACAATTGAGGATGTAATTGAGGAGCTGATTATCATTGATAAAAATGAGCATGGATTAAAAGATATTGAAGAGGGGATTGTTTATTCAAGGTAGGAAGTTAAACATAAACTCTCTAAATGGTTAAAATAATTTAGACAAGGCTTTAATACTTCCCCGGATGCTTACCTGCAATCCACCCTTTCCGTTGTCTTTATGATACCGGTGTAACCAGAAATTAACTATGTCATAAAATCGGAAAATAATGATGCATGGTTTTGACACAAAAAGATTTAAACAACTGGCTCATGTATCACGAAGTTCACAAATTACAAAGAATGGGTCTCAGCATATTTTAATCAAGAAATGAATTCACCTTTGCAGGAAATAAATGTGATAATATGATTAGAAAAATACTCAACAATAATATAAAATGTTGATTTACTTTCAAGCTTTATGCAAACTCATATTTTTTTGTTTGTTTACCATGGTGTGATTTAGTATTGCCTTATACCATTGATATTGCTATTTATGAGAAAATTGATAATCCTGATTTAATTGACCATATCAATAGAATTGGTAGTATCTTTTATCGAAAGAATGCTGAGAAATGATGATAAACCGTTTTCTAATTTATGCTGATCTGTTTTTGTATCATTCCGTTTATATGAATGATGGTATAAAATTGGCCATTTCCCACAAAAAACTTGCCTTAGCAACTAAAAAAATCAATGATTATTTTAGAAATTGGGACTAAGAATATCCGGTAAAAGCAATAATTATCAACATATCATATTGATTTTTAATAAATTATTTTCATAATGGTGTAATTAATTGCACTTATTACAAAATCCTTATCACTTATAACAAAAACACTATCACTTGTTACACCAGTATAGACGTTTATTACATTTCTCATAAAAATATTTGGAAGTTAAATTTCAGGGGCGTATTTTTATTTTGTTTTTCGGTACCGGGAAAATATAATTTTAATATATAAAAGTAAGGAGGTTATTTGAATTTTTCTTAATTCTACTTTAACAAATTTAAGTTATTAAATAATAACGATTTATATCATATTGTCTCTTTTTATGCCTTTCCATTATTTTAGTTATAATGTCCCTTGGCCGTGTTTCTGACTTTTATTTCTTCAAAATCGCTTGAATTTAGACG
>CAYFUP010000069.1:0-15644 GCA_964346235.1 uncultured Bacteroidales bacterium
AACAACCATTCAAAAATAAATATATTGAATTACAAATCATTAATATGTTTTTAAACAACCTGTTGATAGTATTCCATGTGAATAACTCAATGCTTGTTATTATCATTTTGCTGTTATAAAAATGTTAATTTAAAATGGTATAAAAATGAAAAATTGATTTGGAATAAAATAAAAATTTTTTAAAGTAAGCACCTCATTAAATTAACCAACATGAATTTATTAAAAATTATTATCAACAATTAACATTAAATTAACACTTTTATAAGATACCATGATGGTCATCGATGTTACCATGGATGGTACATATCCATTTTACCATCCTGGCATGATATTCAGTCCCAATGTGGGATTCTTAAATCCTCCGCGCTGAAAAGGGAAAGCAAGATAAGGTTCAAAAACCATATATCCAAAGAGGTTTATTCTGAGTGATGCGCCGGTACTGAATACCGGTATTCTTTCAAATTCTGAAGTATTCACATTGATTTTGTTATCCGTTTCCCATTTCCATTGAATATTTTTATTGGAATACCAGGCCAGTCCCGCATCCATAAAAACGGACAATTCAGTGGGTAAAAACCGGGATTTAATGAGCGCCAACCTTTCCGGACCGGAAAAAGGCATTCTTAATTCTGCGTTGGCGACGATTACTTTACTTCCCAGCAGCTGCTCCCAATATACATAACCTTCTTGTATTTCATTGGGGTTTGAATATGAACTTTCATAACCCCTGATGTACCATGGGTATCCCAGATATAAAGGATACATTAGCTGACTGTTATCATTCCATCCGTACCTGCCCTGATGCATAACTCTGGTGGCAAAACTAAGGGGATTAAAAAAAATATATTTTCGGTAATCAAGCAGTCCCGAAAAAAAATTAAACTTTCCGAAATATTTTTCAATTTCAACCCTTGAACGTTGTCCCCTCAGGGGTGAGGCAAGTCCGAAGAACGAATTATCCGTAACATGGGCAAAATTGATTTGCTGCAGGGTAAACCCATCAGGGGCATCCAGTTTTTCTCTTTCCTGTCCGATGGTATAACCATAATTGTAATCGTAGTAGGTGTGAAACCGGTCAATCCGGTAATAATACCAACCATGAGAAGCACGTGCTTCAAATCTTTGTGTCAGCGATAAAGGAAAAATGCCGTATACAGAAATTTTATCTTCAAAAAGCCTGGAGTAATCAAGGGTAAGATCAATCACTTTGAGTGAATCTAAATCAGGCAGCTTTTCGACAGATTGGTTGATGTAAAGACTTCTGTATGGAATATGCGACAGGGACATTCCCCAGTCGATTTTACTTTTTTTATTCATATATCCGACAATACCACCAAAATCATAAACTTCTCCGTTGATGGATAGCGAGGTATATAACTGATTGTCGCCAGTGATATCACTGAACAGGGCATTCACACTTCCGGCCATACCGGTACCAAACCTGCTGAAGCCTACCCCGGCCTGAACATTTGAAATATATGTCAGTTTAAATTTTGGATTATAGGGTACTTCTTTAAAATTTTTGTCTGATAAGTTTTCATCTTGTTGAATATAAGCGGATTTTTGGTTTAGCGTTTTATGATTGGCCAGCTCATTGTCAATAATATTTTTCTTCATATGTTTTTCAGGGGGCAATACGGCAGCAGCCATGTTTATATCATCAGCGCTGACTTCTTTACTCATAAAATCGTCAGCTTCAGCTTGATAGATGGAGTATTCTCCGTTAAAATAATGCGAATAAGTAAGCATATCTTTGTTTCTGGATATGCTTATTGCAGGAGAAAACGGGGTAATACCGCTGATGCCCGTAATGAATTCCGTTAACTGGTATGTTTTTGAAGAATCCAGGTTATAACGGTATAAGTTGCGAAACCCATCCCTGTCAGAGAGAAAATAAATGTTTTTGTTATCGGAAGAAAACACCGGATTTAAATTATTGGCTCCATGAAAAACATCAATAATGTTAACCCTTTTTGACTGACTTAGATCAATCAGGCCAATATTAAAATGATGGGCAGGCAGGCTTTTTCCCGGATTTTTATCGGTGGCAAATACAATGATCTCGCCGTTTGGAGACCACTGCGGCATTAGATAAGAATATAAATCATGGGTAAGCTGATTGATTTTACCATTTTCAAGGTGATAAATATAAAGGTTTGGCACTCCGTCCACAAGACCGGTGAACAGGATTTTACTACCATCCGGTGACCATGCAGGATTGCTGAAAGAAGGCACATGTTTTATCTCAGTTTCCCGGACAATTTTGGCCTTTTCTACATCAACAATCACCAGTTTATTTATTCCTTTGCTGAAAACCACGAATGCAAATTGCTTGCTGTCAGGGGACCAGGTTCCGGATGATTCCAGGTAATTAAAAGCATCAATTTCATTACGGTGCACCGTACTGGAGATTTTCTTAATGATTTCTCCCGTATTGGCCTCTGCCAGGTAAAGATCCAGGGAAAATAAATCTTTTTCTGATAAAAATATCACATACTTTCCATCCGGACTGATAGAAGGAGAAACATTCACTTCACCCGCATTTTCAGCAAACAATATTTTATTGCCATATTGTGCTTCAACGGAATCTTTTAAGAAAGGTTTATAATAATTTTCATTGGCTGATTTCCACATGCCACTAAAGGTTTCCGGACTGATTCCCAGCACACTGTCAATGGCGCGTTTGTATCCGAATTTTGCCGTAGCGCTAAAAAGCGGCCGGATGACATCATCACCCCATTTTTTGGTCACCATGGACCAAAAGGATTGTCCGTACCGATATGGAAAGTACCTGGGATCTTTATTTAAATCTTCCAGGGTAGGGAAATAATCGTTTATCAATGCATCCCGGATCCACATGGCGGTGTTCGCATCCACCGAACCAATAGACATATATTCTGCCATTCCTTCCACCATCCAAAGGGGCAGGTTTCGGAGAGAATTGGTGTTGGTCGAGTCTTCTCCGCTGACCAGCAAATTGAATTGAAAAGCATGAACAAGCTCATGGCCCAATACATGATCTGTTTGTGAATAAGCAAAGGATACAGGCATGACCACCCGATTTTTTAATACTTCCGTCACGCCGCCAGTGCCGACACTGATAATGCTTGATACCGCATTGGTTTGTTGAAAATCGGCATGATTGCTATAAAGCAGCAATGGGTTTTTTTTCTCTATTTCATCCTGGAAGATAATGCTGTGCAAATCATACCATTTTTCAGCCAAAATGGCATAATGGTGAATGAGTGTATCATTCTTGAAATAATGGTATATTTCAAAATTCGGTGTTTCATAAACCTTATAGTCAAATTTTTTATAACCGGGTTTATACCTGCCGAAATATTGAGCATGCAATGCCCATATCGATGAAAAAAACAAAAGAACCATCAACACACTTATTCGCCGATTAAATAGGACGTTACACATATCATTATTATTCATAACACATCAAAACAAAATGCCCTTCTTATGCGGTCAGATGGTTGAGTTAATTCCGCCTCAATCTCTTGCCGCTCCCAGAAAAATCATTACATAATATAATAATGTAGCCAGGGAACCAAGGGCTGCCACAACATAAGTATATGATGCCCATTTAAGTGCATCTTCTGCTTTTTGATGAGTGCCTGAATCAGTGATGCGACTTCGGTTGAGCCATGCCAGTGCACGTTTACTGGCATCCATTTCTACCGGTAAAGTTATAAAACTAAATAAAGTGGTGGTGGCAAACAAGATAATGCCAATTAAAAGGATTGACGGAAAAGCCTCCACCATCAGAATGCCGGCAAGCAATATCCATTGTACCCATCTTGAACTAAAGCTGACCACAGGCACAAGGGTAGAACGCAAGTTTAACCAGCGATAAGCATTGGCATGCTGAATGGCATGGCCACATTCATGGGCAGCGACTGCAACAGCAGATACGCTGGACTGGTTGTAAACATTGCTGCTTAAATTGACCGTTTTTTTCATGGGATTGTAATGATCCGTCAATTCTCCGTTGACCGAGATCACCTGAACATTTTGAATGCCGTTTTCCCTGAGCATCCGTTCGGCTGCCACCCTGCCCGTCATCCCTCCGGGTACCGGGATTTGAGCGTATTTTTTAAATTTTGATTTAAGGCGATTGCTGACCATCATGCTTAATATCATAAAAACGCCAAAAATTAAAAGTATTGTAATCATCGATAATGTTTTTAAAAGTTCATTAAAATTAATGACTGCTACTAATTAACAAAAATTAATCCAAACCATATTTTCTTTAAAACAAAACTTAAATATATTGGTTTATTGTGTTTTTCCATAAAAATTATAAACGAAAAATTTTTATTACACAGGGCATTTACTATTCATTAAAGTAAGTAATATTTATCTTTATTTTAAATGGCGCAATTTATTGCTAATATCATAAAATTATATATATTGCAAAGACAGAATTAGCAAATTATTTGGTCAAATGACGAATTTATTAATGAAATATATGGGGCAGCGATTTAGCGATGAAGCGGATCAGCCTGTCCAAAAAAAGGCAGGACCAGTTGTCACCATTTCAAGGGAAACCGGCTGCCCATCCAAGCGTATATCCAATTTGCTGGCTGAAAAACTCAATGAACAATACAACCTAGACACCGATAAGAAATGGAAAACCATTTCCAAGGAGATTCTCTACGATTCAGCCAAAGAGTTGGAACTGAATCCTGCAAAAATTAAATATGTATTTGAATATCAGGAAAAAGGGATGTGGGACGACCTATTATCTTCCTTTTCCTCGAAATATTATAAAAGTGACAGGAAAATACGCAGGGTCATTACTGAGGTGGTAAGAACGATTGCTGAAACCGGTCACGCTATAATCATCGGAAGGGGTGGAGTGGCCATCGCCAAGGATATCCCCATGTCATTGCATATTAACCTGGTGGCTCCGCTTGAATGGCGTTCTTTAATATTAAGTAAAAAATTTGATATGAACATTGACGAAGCCAAGCAATATGCTGTGGAAACAGACAACAAGAGGAAGAAATTCAGGGATTCTTTCCAGGGAAAAGGAACGGACTATACCTGGTTTGATGTCAGTTACGATTGCATGACCCTCACTGATGAAGAAATTGTCCATTCTATCATTGCCATCATGAAATATAAGGGATTAACAAATTTATAAGTTCACGTTTATCCGGATACATTAATTTATTTCTTAAATCATTATATGGTTCGAAACAATTTAACTGGCATTGCATTCATTTGTCTGGTATGGATTATCTTTCCTCTTGATTCGTTAGAAGGACAGACTTTTTTCCAGGAAGGAATGGCCTCATTTTATGCAGATAAATTCAATGGAAAGACCACGGCCAATGGTGAAAAATATACCCATGATAAATTAACCGCCGCCCACCTTACATTGCCTTTCGGCACCACAGTCAAGGTGGTAAATATGACAAACAACCATACCGCGGTGGTGCGGATAAATGACAGGGGACCGTTTGTGCGGGGAAGGATCATTGACTTATCCAAAAAAGCAGCCAGGAAACTTGATTTTATCGAATCCGGGGTCGTTCAGGTTAAATTATACATTGTTGAAAACCCGGATAACCATGAAAAGCAATCCCGCCACATACCGGATAATGGGGTAACGGATGCAACAAAAAAAGCCCGCAGCAACCTGGATCATGAGGCAACAGAAGCTTCCGATCAATCCCGGTGCACCCCGGAAAGCGAGATACAGGGTGCCTCCAAACAAGTCCGGCAAACATCAGATCATGAGGCATCAATTGCTTCAAACAAAGTCCGCACCCCTGATAATGAGGTACCAGATGATTCAAATATCCATCAATCAGGATATGCCCCGAAAGAATTTTACAAATTGTCTACTGAAAAGACAACACCCAGCGGATATGGAGTGCAGATAGGCAGTTATAAGGAGATGATTAACCTGATGAGGCTGACCAATGAACTCAGGTTACGGTTTAAGGATGATGTCACTATAGAAGTTGGAAAAGTGAATGGTGTGAAAGTGTACAGGGTCATTGTAGGCGTATATGAGTTAAAAGATGATGCTGAGAAACTGGCAAGAAGGTTAAAAAACAAATACCGGGATTGTTTTGTGGTCAGCTACTGAAAGTTATCCGATAACGAGATGTTTCTTATAGTAAGCAGGTGAAAGCTTCATTTCTTTTTTGAAAATCCTTGAAAAATAATGCCTGTCATAATAACCACATTCATCTGCAATGGTTTCTATGCTTTTATTTGTGTGATGCAAAAGGTGGCTCGCTTTTTCCATTCGTTTTACCTGGATGTATTTTTGAGGGGAATACCCCAGGGTATTTTTGAACCACCTTGAAAATGAATTGGTGGCCATGCTGCTGATATCTGCCAGGTTTCTATTGGTAATGGTTTTTTCAAGATTGCTTTCAATGAACTGAATGATGGTTTTTAAGCGCGGATCCGTATAATATCCTTCCCACTGACTGGCTGGTATTTTCGATATAATGGCGAATAACAAATGATAAATATCCAGGCACCGGTTTATTTCAAAGTCACCGGGATGCTCATACAAATGATCTTTAAGCCTGTTTATGATCGACAGGATTTGATTGCTGATAAAGAATTCATAAATCCCTGGCTTTAAATTGTCATAAGGTAATCCCAGGTTAAAATGAATAAAGAAATGATCCACCATGTTAAAATTGGGTAAGAAAACCAACTCCTCCTTGCTTTTAATACGGTTTCCGCCAATCACCTCCTGGCTGTCTAAGTTATTTTCCTGGGATAGACTTGTGGAAAAGGAAGTATTGGGTGGAATGACCAGCATTTTATCTGCATTTAAAGGATATTCCACATGATTATAATATACCCTGGCCCCGCTCAAGATATTATAATAAAAACGCCAGAAAGGAAAAGCCATATTTGTAAATTCCCATTTTGAAACCTTCCAGTATCTGCAACAATGCAATTGAATGGTCATATTGCTGAAGGATTGTTTAATATGGGAAGGATCAATTTTAATGTTTAAAACAGGGTTGTTGGCCATGAAAACAATGTTTAAATTATACACATAATGGATAATATTTTATAACAATATAAATAATTGTAGTTGTTATATTTACTTTTTAAAATATATTACGATATTAATAAAAATGTTTTAATTATGCAAAAATCCATTCAATTATCAGAAAATACGGAAAACATCTCAGGAACAGGAATCACCATAGGTGTTTGTGCCGCCTGTGATCCCAGAATTGATGAAGAAGCAAGAAAGCGAACCAAAAACATTGTTAACAAAGTGGCGGACATTATCGCCGACAAGGTGCATACCCCGGATGGTAAAAAAATTAAGACAGTCTGGTCGCCCGTCCTAATCGATGGTGAAAGTCAGGCTGATATCGTGGGCGCCCAGTTCAAAACAGAAGGAGTAAACATGGTGGTTTGTACACCTGACACCTGGGCATTTCCTCAACTGACGCTAATGAGTTTGATGGCACATTTGCCCAAAGATACGCCATTGAATATTACATGTGGAAACAGTGCTCCCAAGCCGGGGGTTGTTTTCGCCCATGCTGTCAATGGGGCTTTTGCCCAGCAGGGGAGACTTACCCACTTGAATGTAGGAAAATGGGATGATACCGGAGCCATACCAAATATCAGTCAGTCCACCATAGACAGTTTGATCGATTGGTGCTTTGCAGCATTAACGCATGCGGGCCTGAAAGGCAAAAGAGTCGTATGTTTTGGTCATGACTCCATGGGCATGGAAACAGCACTGACGCATGTGAATGCGACAAGAAATACATTCGGACTGGAAGTTACCAGGCTCGACATGAAATTGTTGTCAGACATGCTCCAGAAAGGGGCTTATGATAAAGAAGAATTAAAGGCTTTGCGCAACTGGGTAGACAATCATTTTGGAAGCATTGACTTATCTCAAAATAAAGGAAGTGAAAAACTGAATCAGTCACTCGCCATGTATTTAATCATGCGGGATTTGTTGAACGATTTAAATGCCGTAGGCGGAGCTTTTATGAATCAGCTTGAATGGGGGAGTGATATGAGAGGAATACCGCTGCCCATATGCGATTTGGCCGAATCATTGTTAAACTCAACATTTGATCACAACGGACCTAAAAGTCCCCTGGCCTTTGGTACGGAAGCAGACATGCAGGGAACATTGACCATGTTATTCAAAACCTGGTTGTCCGGAGGAAACCCACCCTTGTTTATGGATTTTAGAAAAGTTTGGGAAGCGGATGAATTGCAGGCAAAAGCAAAGGAATTGGGCATATCCTTTAATGGCAATGAATTATGGGCACAAAAAGGCATTGTGGACGGAGATAATTCCGGATCCGCCAGCCTCAACTGGGCAGGAAAACCCGGTCAAAAACCGGAGGAAATCATGAAAAATATCATATTGCCAGGGGCAGAATTATATTATTTTCCGGGTGGCGGCAACAGCGTGACTTTTGTATCTCCCGGCGGAATAGATGGAATTGCAAGTCGTTTGACCTACAGCGAGTTAAACGGCATGTTCAGCTTAATCTGGGATGAGGCGTCAACGGTAGATTTACCGGTACAACTGGCTGATTTTGTGGCCAACAGCTCCAATGTGACCTGGCCTCACACCTGGATAGTGCCAAAATACGCCAGCATGACGGAATACAAACAATTTGCTCCGGCCAACCATTTTCATATGACTTGGAACCTGAGACCGGCAGTGCTTCAATACTGGATGGATCTGGCCAATGTGATTTCCGTAAATCCATGGCAAAACAGGCCTTCATTCATTGAAGGCACAGATCGTCCGGTTCCGTTAATGTATTTGATCAACGGCGGGGAAAATCTCACAAAGCAACTTAGAAAAAGGTCTATATAATAAATCCAAGAGATAAATCCATTTAATGACAATGAGAAAACTGCATAGTGGGTCTAAGAAAATACCAATAACTGCCTTCTGCTCACCTTAAGCGCCAGTCATTTACGACCAGTAAACTCCAGGCACTTAAGGCTCGGATGCCTTGCTCTTGCTGCTTTTTTAGATCCCCTTTAGAATTAGCCCGATAGTTTTTTTTATTGTCACTATATTAGCAATTCATAAATCTGACAGAAAAAGCAGTTTTTCTGTCAGCCAATTTAAATATATAAATTAAACATCTTTTCATATGGGTATTTTTAGATGCATTGCCATAGATATGGGCGCAAGCAATGTCAGGTTGGTACTTGGCACGATCGAAAACAAACGATTAAACATTGAAGAGATTCACCGTTTCACTAATGAAATGCAGATGATTGACGGTCATTACCGATGGGATATTGAAAATATCCAAAAGGAAATCAAACATGGCATTGCGAAAGCAGTTGATCAGGGATACCAAATCGATAGTATAAGTACCGACTCATGGGGAGTGGATTTTGTTTTGCTTGATGAACAAGACATACCCCTTGAATGGCCGGTGGCCTACCGGGATGACCGGACCATGGGAATGAAAGAGGAATGGGAAAAAAGGATGAGGCAGCAGGAAACATTTCAGCGTACCGGCATAAACCATTATCAGTTTAATACCTTATACCAGTTTCTATACATCAAAAATTCCGAAATAATCAGGAAAACAAGCAGGATTCTGTTTACTGCGAACTACATCAATTTCTATCTTTCCGGAGAGAAAATTAATGAGTTAACCTTGGCTTCCACCTCTCAGATGTTACGGCAGGATAATTTTGACTGGGACGATGATATATTATCGCATGTAAACCTGCGAAAAGACCAATTGCAAAAACCGGCCAGATCCGGGAAAGTGCTTGGCTCATTGAGGGAACATTTTGGTTCTCCGGGGACTAAAGTGGTATTGTCTCCCTCGCACGACAGTGCATGTGCGGCATTGGCAGTGCCTGCAAAAGCAGATAATTATGCCTTTATATCCACTGGCACGTGGTGTGTGACCGGTGTTAAGTCAAAAGTACCTTTTATTTCTGAAGAAGCTTTCAAAGCAGGAATTACCAATGAACTGACAGCAGAAGGAACCTTCCGGGCATTAAAAAACCTCATGGGATTATGGCTGATACAAGGTTTACAAAAATCATTGCCTGGAAATCTGTCTTATTCCGATATGGAAAACCTGGCCTTGGAAGCTGATCCTTACCAATTTATTATCAATCCGAATGATCCGGCTTTTTATAATCCGGATAACATGAAGGAGGCTTTTGATAGGTACCTGAAGCAAACAGTGAATCAAATACCTGAATCGCCGGCAGCATATATCCGGTGTGCTTATGACAGCCTTGGATTGTCATTCCGGCATACCCTGGCGCTTTTTGAAAAAATCAGGGGAAGAAAATTTGATAATCTGCATCTTATCGGCGGTGGATGCCAGTCGGAAATTTTAAGTCAGCTATCTGCCAATGCCACAGGACTTAAAGTATATGCCGGACCGGTTGAAGGCGCAGCCATTGGAAATTGCCTGGCGCAGGCATGGGCCATGAATGAAATGGCCGGTTTGGAAGAAACCTCCGGTATATTGGAAAATTCATTTGAAATTAAAGAATATTTGCCTGATCCACATCCACAGATGGACGAAAAATACCAGGAATTTTTGAAATTGCTGTTCTAAGGGGATGTATTACGTCTTCGTTCCACTTTAGAATAATTGGATAATTTTCTTATGGTCGCTGACTAGAACAGCATTATCCAAAAAAGTATTGAACTTTAGTCGGGTTTTCAGGTCAGCGTTGGTGTATTGTTTCAGGTAAATGGCGCATTTTCAGCCAGGATAATTAGTGGGTCTATAAAGCCAGGAAAGAACTTTTACATTACTAAGATTAGGGGCCAATTAAATTCCTGAGAATTCTGCTCTGGGCTCCAACACTTTTTGTTTTTTACAAATGATGGTTGAAATCCAGATAAAAGCAAGGATTCCCACTGTAATATTGGCCGTGAAAGCAGACCAGAAAACCCCTTTGATGCCATAAATGTCAGAAGTAATCCATGCCAGTGGAACGTACAGTACAAGCATCCTGGTAAAGGTAATGGCAGTCGCCCGGAAAGGCTTATTGATTCCATTCAGGATGGAGACGCTTGACATCATGATGCCATGAAAACCATAGCTGAAGGCCACTATTTTCATATAAGCAGTTGCAATCCCGATTACATTGGCATTATCCGAGAAAATGGAAGCCACCGGCTGCGCCAGGGTTCCAAATACCATTAGCACCATCACACCATATCCAAAAGAAAATCCGGCAGATAGTTTATATCCTTTATTCAGTCTTTCGATTTTGCCGGCTGCCCAGTTTTGTCCGGCAAAAATGATCATGACAGATCCCAGGGCATGAACCACCATCAAAGCAAACATTTCAATTCTTGATACCACCCCGAAGGCTGCCACAGCTTCCTCTCCAAACTTCGATATAATTCGGGTGATAATACCGATAGAAAGGGGAGATATCAGTATGGCCAATGTCGCCGGTCCGGCAACATAACCAATTTTTTTCCAGGTTGTAAACACATGTTCGATACCCGGGATGGACAAGGTGAGCAGTTTTTCTCTTCTGATCAATATATAGAAAGTCACCATCATGCCGGTCGCCCTGCCAAAAACCGTAGCCAGCGCGGCTCCTTTGAGAGACATGGCGGGTATGGGACCCCAGCCAAAGATCAATATGGGATCCATGATGATATTTATAATGGCTGACACCAGCATTATCATGCCTGGCGTAAAGGTATCGCCGGTGGAACGGATGATGTTGTTTCCCACCATGGGAACCATGACGAATATCATGCCCCAGTACCATATATGCATGTAATTGTATATGAGCGGCAGAAGCTTTTCACTGGCACCCAAGGCACGGAATAAGGGATATATGGTTAACTGACCAGCCGTTACAAACAGAATGATAATCCCCAGCGCGAGAATAATGGCTTCCGTGGCGTATCTTCTGACTTCCAGTCTGTCTTCCGTAACAATCATCCTGGATATTAAGGATGAGGTGCCTATGCCCATTCCGATGCCCAGACTGCCGACGAGCATGACGACCGGAAAAGCAAAGCCAATGGCAGCCAGTTCATCCACGCCTACTTTTCCAATAAAATAGGTGTCAGCCAGGTTAAACACCACCATACCCAGCATACCAAAAATCATGGGCCAGGTTAACCGGGCCAGCATAGGGGCAATGTTTCCAGTCGTTAAGTCTCTGCTGCGCTTGGTCATTAAAAACTATCCATCCTTATCTTTTCAATATTTTCCTGACTATTTGCCCGCCCGTTTGAAGGTTTACAATTTTGATCATGTAAATGCCATCATCACAGACAGTCAAATCAAGAACAGTATAATCATCAAATTGTTTTTCCCGAAGCTTCTGACCGCTGATATCATATAAAAGGAGTTTATTGCCGGAGGACTGACTGATGATGTTGACATGATCACGGGCCGGATTGGGATAAATCTTTATTTCATCATTTTTCTCAGCCAGGGAAGGATGCTGGATGTCAACTACCGGTAATGCCTCAGATTCGCCATATACTGGCAAATAAATTCTTGAAGCCGGGTCATTCATCACAAACAGGGTTTGCTTTGCCTTTCGGGCAGACATGTCTTTTCCCCTGAAATTATAGGTGGTCTCATCATGGGGTTCCCACCTGAAAAATTCGCCGGCCTCAAGGGGAATATTTGGATTCGACTGGTACCTCGGATAATTGCTGCTGCTTATTAAAACCTTAATTTTGTGGCCTTTCCCGAATGTATAAGCCATCGGCATCATCTTAAAGCCGAATGTATAAAGTTGATCAGAAGCAATGTTGGTAAAGGGAATGTTGGGATCTTCTGCTGTAGCAAAGTTACTATTTTCTCTGACATATTCTCTTGCCCTTGCATTGATGGCTCCTTCCGTTACAAAATAGGTTTTTCCGTCAGGATAAACATCCAGTATTCTGACAAAAAAATCTGTATTGGTGGAATCGGTGTAATTTTCTGTGGGTTCGGATTTGGCCACAAGCAAAACCTCCGGGTAGCCAATGACAGAGAGGCTATCCTTCAGGGTATCGCTTTCGAAAGCAAGCACATCGGGCCGGTTCATGGTGACTTCTGCCAGTTCCTCATCGGCCAGGTTCATCTGTCCCTGATTTCTTCTTCCGGATACCGGGGTTCGGGTAATCATGTTGGCACCTCCTGCCGTCAGAACAGGATGATTGGGGTCATGGATATATATCAGGCTGTCAGGTTCTTCCTTTAAAGGACGCTCATTACCAAAAGATCCATCTTTATGCAGAAAAAAAGCCTTTCTGGAAATGTTCTGATTCAATGGAAATGAATCGGTGTTAAGCCAGTAATTTCCGGTGTTTTCATTGATCCCGTCATTGACGGGTCCCACCACATAAAGCCTGACATTGGGTACCTGTTCGAAGTCCTTGATGCTGGCGTTATGAATTTTTCGATTCATTTGAATCATGGGCTTGTCAGGTGCAGGAATTGTAATAGAATCGCGGACTTCATTGCCAAAAAATTGATAGGCATAAGGCATGCCGGTTAAAGAATCCTTTCCTGCTAAAAAATTCAGAAATTTTGTATAAGGAATAACATAGTCAGAGGAAGGTACTTTATAACTGATGATGGAGGCTTGTTCCCACTTTTCAGATTCCGGAATGATGATTTTAGGCAATCCGGTGTTTTTCCAGGGATTATTATTCAGATGATACCTGAACCATTGCATGATTTCCGAATCAAAAAGGCTTTCCAGGGGCAGGCTTTCCAGATCGGTGTCCAGGCTTAATAAGTCATACAAAAAGTCATGTACATTCTCCGGATAGGTGATGTCACCGGTTTTTCTTTCAGTGACCGTTTGATGGGCCCAGGGACCAATAACCAGCTTCTGTTGGTTTTTGATGTATTCGTCATCAAGATGCTTCATGAGGTTGTTGTAAGTTTCAATCTGCCCGTCAATAAAAATATCCCACCATCCGGTGAGATGATACATGGGGACTTTCATGTTGGTGTACCTGCTGTATTGACCATTGGCTGCCCCTTCTCCTTCCCGGTTTACCGGTGCAAAACTGGCATCCAGATCCGGACGCAGGTAAGAATTGGGGTAATACCCTGCTACTTCCCCTGCTCTTTTATAGGATATCCAGTAATCGATGGCTTCTTCGGCCACGTCGGATTTGGTGGAAAGGTTATAATCTGCCGGCGAATGAAGGTTGTTGTCGATGGCATTGTCCGTTTCCACCAATGAATTGTCCAGCAGGTTTTCATATTGCCTGGTAATCCAGCCATTGACCAGTTGTTGCCGAAAAACTCCGTTTTGCACTGCTGTAAACCGGTAATGCTCATTGCTAGCTACTATGGGCATCAGGGCTTTCAGTCCGGGCCCTTCCGGATTAATCTTATGGGCAGCGGCAAGCTGGTATTGCGCATTCCCTAAAGCCGAAGCCCCAATCATTCCGATGTTGCCGTTGCTAATCAAAAAAGTATCATTCCGGTATGATCTTTCCAGTTCATTGATGATTTGCAGGCTATGGTATCCGTCTTCATGATTGTTGGCATTGCGCGGATTATCCGGGGAAGTAATATCCAGCTTGTGCTGGTGGTCTGGATGGTATGGAGTTTTGGACCAGGCATCGCTGTACATGGGCAGATAAACCCCTTCTGATTCATATGTCCCCCGGTTATCCTGGATGATTACGGCATACCCCAGAAATGACATGATGTTTCCAATGGTTTCCGAACTTCTATTGTAGGGGGTACGAAGATAAATAACCGGCAACTCGTAGGGTTTTTCAGCTTTTTCCCCGTTAATGGAATCATAATAAATGTATTGGGTTCCTTTTGAAAATAAAGCCACTGAGATGGTATCCGCTCCGGAAAAAGGAATGTTAACGGCAATGGAATCCTGAAGGACCGGCAAGTAAATGTCAGCCATCAGGTCGGTGCCATCAGGCATTGTCAGGGGAATCGTTTGTTTTTCCGCCAGTTCTTCGATGCTATCGATGGTGCCATTCTCATTTTGTGCCTGCAGGTTAACATATAAACAGAAAATCAGACAGAAGGCGGTGCTCAGGAGGGCAATAATCCGGTTCATATAAGATACATTTTATATTAAACGATTGTATTTCAAACAAATAATAAATGATTAGTTAAAATTTTCCTTATCCATGATTGGTGAAAGGTATTCACGTACACTAATCAGTGTAACAGCTAAATTTTCTTTTGGTTACAAAGATCAACAAATTTATTCTTTTTTTGGTTTTTTAATAAATTGCGGGGATTTACTAAATTTTTATCTGTTTAAAATTTTATAGCTATGATTATCAATACATTTGCTTATTCAGCCGCTGCGGTGTGCTCTCCCACAAGGGCTTCAATCATGACGGGCAAGCATCCGGCAAGGCTTCATTTAACTGACTTTATCGCAGGAAATCCTGATACAGATTATCCTTTAACCCAACCTGAATGGACAAAGTATTTGCTGCTTGAAGAAATGACCATTGCAGAGGCCATGAAAAAGCATGGATACCATTAAAACCACTTTAGAATAATTTGTTAGTTTTCTTAGTGCCTCTATTTAGGATGGTATCCGATATGCTGGCTGAATTTATCATTCCCTGTCCGAATCCCCCAAAAAAGAAACGGTTGTTGATCAATACGGCGCCCCCGCCTCCCATAAACAAAGCAAAA
>CAYFUP010000070.1:0-15616 GCA_964346235.1 uncultured Bacteroidales bacterium
TTAGATGAATTTGGGGCATCTGTAGGCCCGCTTACTATTGAACGGGTTGGCATAAGCCATAAACCATCTGAAAACTATTTTTCTTGCAAAGGTTATATTTCTTCATCAGGAACAAAAGCAAAACGAAGGGTAGACTCTATTAACGGCACTTACGATTCAGTTTCGTTATCCGATACTTTGGTTTATGTTGATGAGGTTTATTCGATGATACAAAACAGTATTAGCCAGGATTCAACCATGAAAGCTACCGAAGTAGAAATTCAGGATCAGGATGGAAATACGATTTATCAAACCACTTATGAAGAATTTACCGATATAAGTACATTAACAGGAAAAGCAGAAACCCGTACTATACCAAAAGGCATATTTCCCAAAGGTTTGGGGATTGAGTTTGCCATAAGAGATGGAGTCATTGATAAGTTAATTATTCAGGTAGGATACGCCATAAAAGCGCCGAGCCTGGGCATTCAATTTACCAAACTGAAAGGCGGTGTTGAGGACTTAAGTACAATTGATCCCGAAACCAATGAGGTAAGTTATAATGAAAACTTCACTGTGGTAGCCGGAGCTACAATTACCGATATTGCAGGTACAGGCGTGGTTAAATTTGAAAGAGCAACCGTTAAATTCAAGCTTTATAACTCAATAAAAGGCAATGGTTATTTATCATTATATGGCTTCAGAGTAGGTGATGCAGAAATTGGGTATGATGGAAATAAGAATTTGTTCCTGGCACAAGCCAGGGCTAACTTCCTTGATCTGATGCGGGGAGATATAGGACTGGCTATGGGAAACAACAGTTATGGGCAGTTTGATTTCTGCGGATCATCCCAAATGTCAATAACAACCCCGGGCTGGTCAATTATTCCAAGTGATTTACGCCATCTATCACTGGGAAGTTATCAGGTAGGCATTAACAGCAACAGGGCTGCAGCAAGGGTGCAAATTGGACTTGCATCGCTGGTTCGCTCAGAACCAAAAAGATTTTGGGATGATGTAGGGGATTTCTTCAGTGATATTGGTAACGCCATAGTTGATGTAGCAGTCACCGTGGGTAATACCGTGGTTGAGATTGCCCAGCAGGCTTTTGACTTACTGAACATCGATTTGGGTATAGGGTATGATTTCCAAAATGGTGAATTCCTGTTCGGGGCAAACGTGGAAGTTCCAAGTGTCACGAAGTTTGTACAACGTGGTGATACCCTGGAATATGGTATTAACGTGAACCAGGATACCCGAAAAGTATATCTGTTTGTGGATAATGGAGGGAAAGATGAGGTAAAATTCCAGGTGGTGAATCCTGATGAAAAAATCGTGAACAGTGATGTTAAAATTCATTTTCTTCAGGACAGCAAGACAACAGTAGCCGAAATTACCACGCCCAAAATGGGTATTTGGTCGATAAAAGTTGATACCACACTTTATGGGGAGGTGAATATTGACCCAATGATACTCAATAATTCACCCACAGGAGTGTTTACTTCGC
Source organism: uncultured Bacteroidales bacterium (assembly GCA_964346235.1). GTDB lineage: Bacteria > Bacteroidota > Bacteroidia > Bacteroidales > CAYFUP01 > CAYFUP01. The sequence goes on from CAYFUP010000070.1 coordinate 1,487, forward strand.
CGATGACTGCTACTACAGGTAGTGCAGAGGTGGCCATGAAGTTCAATGATACGGATGATACCCTTGATGTGAATGTCTATATTGATGATGATGCCGAAGGGTTTGACGGGTCACATATTGCCAAATTCAAAGTATTGAACAATGCGAGCGTTAAGTTTAATTATGAACCGCAAGGCCTGATGCCTGGCAGCTATTATTTCTATTTCATTATGACTGATCGCAGTGGTATCCCTGTAATGGCCTATTCACCAGGATCGTTGGTTGTTGAAAATGATGACCTTCCTGCGCCTGCCGGTTTAACCCATGTTTCAGCCGGTGATTCCCTTACCATTAGCTGGAATAAGCCGGATGAGTCACTCATTCAATATACCCGTGTCAAGTTGACTGATGAATCAACAGGCAAATCCATCAGCCAGGATGTGGTCAGCGACACCTTTTTGGTTGTCCGTGATATTAAATTGGGACGGTATTACAGTGTTGAGGCTCTAAACGCCGGATCTGACAGTGAATACAGCAGCAGGGTGTCCACCGGAGAATTCCTGATTAAGGCACCTGATGTAAACAATGCGCCCGTGTTAGTATCTTCGGATGAACTGCATTATAAGGAAGGTAAGATAATATCCAGGCATTTAGAAGCCTTTGATGCGGATGGTGATTCAGTGTCATTCAGTATACTTGAAAACCTGCCTAAATCAATGGCTATAAAAGAGGACACCCTGACCTGGTGTCCTGCATTGGGTGACGGTGGCATCTATGATTTCCATTTGGTATTATCCGATGGAAAGAGCAGCGATACAACACTTCTTAAACTCCATGTGGAACAGGCATTCAGGCCGGACGTATCCATCGAGTTCCCGACAGCTAACTTGTATGAAGCCGATAATATGTTTGTCAATGTCATTGACAGGGATAACCATGACCCATCACTGAAGGTGAAATTGATGAACATGCGCACCAGGGATTCCATCGTTATTGATGCCCACCATGTTGGAAATCACAAGTACACAGGGTACTTCCAGTTATCTTATCAGCGAAGGTCGGTGCTTCCGGTAAGTGATGGCGATACCATTGTAGCCGTTTATGCAAAAGCCGATACGGCAAGGTTCTACAATTATGCGTTCTTTAATTCAACGCCGCAGATTGTTGACCATATTCCGCCGCAAGCCATTAAAGACCTTGAAATAATTAATGGTATAGACAGCGTTTACCTGAGCTTTACCGTGCCTGCCGATGAAATGGATAACGGAATCATCACTGCACCATGGATGTATGATATCCGGTATAATTACACGGATATTGATTCAGATGTTGATTTTGTGGAATCCTTTAATATTGAGACCTACGATGTTGGAAGAAGAGGTGAACAACAGATAATTGCCATTGCTAAAGCAGATTTATTCGAGTATGAATTGAATGCACAAACATGGTTTAACATCAAGAGCGCGGATTCCAGGTTCAACTTCAGCGATTTGAGCAATACTGAATACCTGATCAAGGTTGCACCACCTCAAAATGTGATGGCCAAAAGGGATAATGTATCAACCATTAATGTAACCTGGAATGGTCCGAATTACGAGGATGCCAAAGAATTATTTGAGCAATACAAGATTTACAGAAGTATCAATAATGGTGAATTTGTATTTGTAGATTCTTTGAAAGGGAAAACTTACAATGATGCCATCAGTGGAGATTTTGAAGACGGACAAATTGAATATGGGGTAGAAGCCATTTTCAATACGGATGTGACGGAAAAGACGGTTTCAAATAAATTGTTCCTTGATCTGTTTAGTGATGTTAACGTCAACGTTAGCTTTGATAAGCTGACGGATATTTCATTATCAGAACTCAGTGTTAAACTATACCCTCAATTGAAAAGCTTCACTGAGATGAATTACCGTCTGGATGAATACGGCAGTGTTTACTTCTCAGAGGTGTTTAACGGTTCACATAGAATTGAAGTGATATATGAGGGTGAAGTTATGGCATCGAAAGAAGTTTTGGTGAATTCCGAAAATAAGGATTTTGAAATACTGATTGAAGTTCCTGATGTCAATCCGGTTTCCGTTGCTTCAACATTGAAAGAGGATGTGAGCATTTCACCAAATCCTTCGGATGGAATATTCTTTATCAGCAATGTGGAGAAAGATATGGATTTAAGTGCATTCAAGGTGTACGACATTAGCGGCAATCCTGTAATTCCGAATTCAATGGAAAGGATAGATGTGGATGTCGTAAAGCTTGATCTAACCCACATTAAAAATGGTATCGTGATGCTTTATATAGAGCGTGAAAATGGCGTTATTACCAAAAAACTGCTGATATTGTAGGTTTAAGTGTAACATTTGATGAGACATGAAATTTGGAATTAGAAGTCGAATTATAAGAAATACAATATATTAATTAGTACAAATAAGAAAATATTGTTGCGTGATTATGCTGATATATTCGTAATTGTTTTATGGGCGTTGTTGAGCATTTCATTTTTCAGTAACGCTTATGGCCAGGTGGTTGAAATTGAAGAAATTGATTCCGGTTACCTGGTGGACATAAGGGTGGATTCTTTAGCATTCAGGCAGTTATCTTCCGGTGATTCAATTCCGGTGTTAGAAAACGCTACTTTTATTTATGAAAAAGGTGCGCCGGAATTGCCTAAGCTGGTTAAATCTTTTCAACTGGAATCCGATAAATTGCTTAAGTGGCAAGTTATTTCAGTAAATCATGAAGATATCCATGCCAATATTGCTCCCTCTGCCGGTTTTGTGTACCAGGACCAGACAGATTCTGAGCGAGTGAAAGGGAGCCTGTATGAACAAAATGCGTTTTATCCTGCGCATAAAGTGGATGCATTTGAACCGGTCATCACCGGAGACCTGACCAGGCAAGTCTTTTGGTTTTATCCCTTGCAATACAATCCTGCAAAAAATGTATTGCGTGTTAACAGGCATATAAAAATCAGGATTTATGCCCAACCGAAGCAGTCATTTAAATCCACCATTCATAAGAAATCATCCCACAAATCCGTTGAAGGAGAACCTACCATGCTTATCATTGCTCCGGAAAAATTCCAGGAAACATTAAAGACTTTTACGAGCTGGAAAAAGCAACTGGGTATTGATATTCTGATGGTTTCTGCTGATTCGCTTAATTCGGAACAGGCTGTTAAGGAGGTGGTGAGAAATGCTTATCATACAAGGGATATTGACTACCTGTTGCTGGTGGGTTCTCATAAGTCGGTTCCTACCTCCAGTTCGGTATTCGGACCCAGTGATTACGCCTATGGTTTGCTGGCAGGAAATGATCATTACGCTGAAATACCTGTAGGGCGATTCCCCGCTTATTCGAACCTGGAGTTAGAAAACATGATTAAAAAAACGATCCGCTATGAAACAGCTTCAAATGATGCATCCTGGCTCACCACCTATTTAGGAGCCTGTTCGAATGAAGACGGGAACAATTCCGGGGATAAGGGAGAAAGTGATTTTGAGCATGTCCTGAACCTTTCGAAATTATATGAACAGCATGAATTTACCTCATCGATTATCCTGGAGGGAAGCCATGCGGAAAAATCATTGTCCCAGCTGATCAACCAGGGAAGTCATTATATTTTCTATACCGGACATGGAATTCTGGATTCCTGGTCAAGCACCCCATTCAATACAGATTCATTGAACAATCTAACCAACCGCGACAAACATCCAATCATCATCAATGCTGCATGCCTGATTGGAAATATCCAGGTTCCCGGTAATCTTGCGGAATCCTTTATGCGGGTATCCAAAGACAGTATGCCGCTTGGATCGGTGGCTATTCTTTCAGCCAGCATTGACCAGCTTTGGGCACCTCCCATGCTTGGTCAGGACTTAATCGCGCAACGATTATTAAATGACAAAGGTACTTCCGATAAAACATTGGGAAACGTTTTTTTGGAGAGTTATTACGGGGTGATGGATAACTATGGGCTGGGAGGTACGGAAACGGTGTACACCTGGCTTTTGTTTGGTGATCCTTCATTACGGCCATGGACAGGGTTGCCGCGAGAAATGAAGGGACAAATACCCGGGGTGTTTGATGTGGCAAGTGATTCATTTACAGTGGAAGGAACGGATTCTGCCCGGGTAACGCTGGTTTCATCCAACCAGTTGATTGATTCGAAAATCATAAATAAAGGCAAGGCTAAGCTTTCACGCGGAAATCACAAGTTTTCTGATGATGTGCTGGTCACCCTGAGCAAACCCGGTTTCAGTCCGGTTCAGTCAATTGTTAAGCCCTTCTCTGATGGAAGTAGCTATTATATTATCGATGATGTAATTATTGATGATGACAATAATCAGTTGCCAGAAAACAATGAATGGATTCAGATAAAACCGGTTGTTGCCAACTATGGCCTGCTGACCGGAAAATTCATCCAGGGTTCAATTGTTCTCGAGGATAGTACCTTTGAGATAAAAGAGCCTGAAGTTTTATTGGATTCATTGGCGGGAAACAAAAAGGATACCATGCCGGCATTCCATGTGCGAACCAATTCTTTTTTCCCGGATGGTTATAAAACCAGTTTTTCCGTTCATTTATCAGATGAAACCGGTCAGCGTAATTCCGCACGTTTCAGAATAAAAATCAATGCGCCGCATATAGAATCGCCGCAAATTTCACTTAATTCCGGCCTGTTTGATCCGAATCAAAACAACCTGGTTGACACGAATTTTGCTGAGATTGGGGTGATTCTTGAAAATTCAGGACATTCGGAGTTTAAAAACTGTTCAATAGCTATACACGCGCACCATTTTTTACTGGATAGCATTGTTGGAAACTACCGGCTATGTAATATAAAACCCCTTTCGAGCGATACCATAACGTTTAAGATGAGCATTGGCGAAAACACCCCAAGGGGTTTTCGTTTCTACGGAAATGCAGTGGTAGAGGGATTTGATAGCATTCCATTCAACTTTCATTATCAAACCATCCCTTCTTTAACCCTGGGTAAAAGCAATCGCATCGAAAAAGAATTTCCCTTCTACAATTACTACAAATCAAATAAAACGCAGGTTATTTACACGGCTGAAGAAATGGAAAATACGCCCAGGTTAATTGACAGCATCGGTTTCAATATTGCAGCCTACTCTTATTCAGGTTTTAACCGTGATTTCAGGAATTTTTCAATACAGGTCGGACATACTAAACGGACAGCTTTTCCGGATAGTTTTGTTTATACGAATTCCTTAAAAAGCGTGTATGATACCGATATCTTAACGATTCCCGGTAAGAGAGGCTGGATAGGTTTCGATATAGAAGATTTTAAATACAATGGCTATGATAACCTTTTCATCAATATTGAATGGGGGCTTAATCCATATACGGTAAATTATAATGGTGCTTTTTCTGTTTATTCCCATCATACCTCTTCACCCCGGGCAGCATATGGGTTTAGTGACCAATCATCCCCTCCGGCTTTTAAAGGAGTGTCTGAAATGCGACCGGACATCCGGTTTATTGAAATCCCATATCATCTAAATCCGGTGCGTTTTGTTTATGAAGCTCCGGAAAAAAGAACCGAAAATAATATATTTATAAATATTGGTTCATCATGGATTGAATTAGAAAACTTTATTCCAACTGAATTATTGATGCCTGACGGAAATTATCATTATGCGATTTCCAAAGATATTCAGGGTGAGATTATCAAATCAGACAGTTTTATGGTAAGTAATGGTATTCAAGTTGTTCCTGTATCCTTTGCAGAAACGCCGTTCGTTCATTCAATTGCTGAAAAGAAGGAAGAACCGTACCTATCATATATGAATGGAAAATTAACTGTTGATGGTTTAACATCTGAATATACAGACATAAGGGTAATAAACCTGGAAGGCATCATTGTTGAACATTTCACTTCGGTTGCCAACGACACCCGATTAAACCTGAGCGGACTAAGGGATGGTATTTATATTATTCAAGTTGTGGACGGAACCTCATTTCATACCATAAAAATTAATACTGCAATGAATTACAATCAAATTCATCGTTTTTGAATTCATTGAGTTCCAGTCCTCCTGCAGTTTTTACAAATTTGACTTCCTGTATTCGAACGGATATTTTATCGGAATGGTAAGTTGAGCTTTCCTTGTTGGTTCTGTAGCGGTCAAAATATATCGGATTCACGCCTATATCTATGTAGAAATTCATGGGATTGGGTTCAAAACTAAATTCAGGTTCCATAAATCCCAATCCACCAGGCGACACATCCAATTCAACATCAGCATCAAGAGAATTATGGGCCTCCATGATGATGTTTGCTGATGAGGCCGCATTGTCAATTGAACCAACCGTATGCTGCCTGTAGGTGTTATTATATTCCAACCGGGAACCAAATTTCCCGGTTTTTAAAGCCAATACAGCACTATCCGGATTGTATTGATAAGCGAACCAGGTACTCACCATGGGATCTATTAATTCTCCACCTCCATATTTACTGGTTAAACCGGAGTATTTCATGTAGAGGTTTACCCCCTGATCGGGGTAATACTTTGTTTGTTTCTGTATTAAGCGAACATCTTTCGTAGAAGTGGGATTTGGAATCGTGATGACCAAATCCCCGCCTTTTAGTTCTACCATGGCCTCAGGATTGTTAATAATAACTTCCCAGATTTTTTCACAGTTTTTGCTTCCATTATCATCTTCGTTTTCTATTTCACATGAAGAGAAAGCCAGCGGGAATAAAATAAAAGATAATTGTATTAATTTTCTCATGGTCTTATAATTATTTTTTATAAAATATCAATCCATCGAAGTGGGTATTAACTTTTAATGCTTCCGGTATAAGCGCAATCGATCCAATAGCTGCGCACTTCCCAATGAATCCTTCTTTAGGCCAAACAGGATTACAGGCATTCACTACTTTTCCCAATTCAATTTTTTCCAGTGTTTTACCATCAAATATATAAGTACGGTTACCCCGTCCAAAATAGACTTCATCATCAAATACAAAAGCGCCCCCGTAAGGGAGTGAAAAATTATAAGGAGATTGTTCCCATTGTGCAGTGTTGGTATCAAAATAATATTTGCCAACATATATTTTATCTTCCAATAGAAATACATGCTGATGTTTGTCAACCCTCTCCGGAAAAGATGGCAGTTTTGTCCATTGTTTTACGTCGGGGTCATAACTGTAAAAATTCCCGGTTGTACCAATGCCATAATAACCAATCCCATTTGCAGATAATCCCACCAATGGATATTGCAGGTAACCATCAATTCCATCATTCATCACATCATCAAAAAACAAAGCCGGTAAGGTATCATAATGTTGCCAGGAATCCGCATCAGGATTATAACGGTATACCTGGCTATTTTCAGCCAATAGGTAAGCCTTGTTTTGAATACTAAAACCGGCATGCGCTTTTAGATTGACAATACCAGAAACATTTTCCAATTCCGTCCATTCCCAGGTAAGGGTGTCAAAACGAAACCATTCATTATAATTACCAAAACCACTATACAAACTATTATTTAGGTTCATAACAACCCCGGCTCCCCTGCCGGGATAATTATCAGAAATGCCCCAGACGTTGTTTTTTATAACTTCTACTGAACGGCATATTCTTTCAGACTTTTGTCCGTTTTCACCTAATAACGTGGCACAGACCATACCTGAATTGGCAAATTGAAAACCTTTCATGGTTCCGGAAGCATTCCCTGAATAAGATATTCTGGTGTTACTGGGCAATTCCCATTCGGTGAATGGACGTTCTGTACATGTACCGGTCGTATAAAAAAGCTCAAAACGCATTTCATTTCTGTAAGTTACTTTGCCACAATAAGAAAAATCAGCCTGACTGGTTATTAAGTTATCCTGGGTTAGAGGTTCTTTCGTAATATTACAGTCATCGGAATTATTAATATCACATTGGCTAAGTGTTAATAAGGAAACAAAAGTGATTATTGTTATTTTAAACCAGGCATACTTGTATAAGTTATTCATATTTAGGTGTATTAGTAATTATGAATAAATTCACCAGTTATATTCGATTTTGCGTTTGAATCCTTTGGATTTTCAGTGGTTAAAGTAAAATTTCCTTTTGCGTATCGCTGCTCATCTTTGTCATTTGAATCAATATTGTAATAAGTAAAGGTAAGTTTTCCCGATATAACATCTTCCGTATTATAATAAGTACCATCATATGCCTCATAAGGTGTATTGAGTCTTATACCTTCTACCGGAACAGAAAAAAAAGCATCAATAGATTCATCAGTGTTTCGCAAGCCATTGTACATGGTGAGCTGAATGTAAGCGTCTTTGGTGTTCATGTTTTTTTCAACGTAACGCACTTTTTCAAAACATACCTCTTCGCCATTAATATTAGCTTTTGCCCATAGATAACCTGATGTGCAGGGTTCAATTTCCTCTTCAGTATTTTCACATGCAAAAAATAAAAATAAAACAAATAATAAAGGAATGTAAATGATTTTCATGGAATTATTATTTATTAAGAATATATAAATATAAATAAATATTACTAACAAATAACAAAAATAGTTTAGCTTTGTTTATGTTTTTGAAAAAAATGTGATTTTATGAAACAAGTAGCTGTAGCCCTTTTAATAATCATAATAATGTTATCATGCGAGGAAGATGAAAGATTGAATGAACAATTAAAAAATAACGGTTTACAACTGAAACAAATCGTTTCACCCAAATACTACTTTAATGCCCAGCACGTGTACGGGGAATATTCAGGAACTTTTTACGTAGCCGAACTGGGCAATGTTTACTATGGATCCTATGATAAAGGAGAGAATTGGGAAAAGTTATCATTAATAGGTGTTGAAGAGATACTTTACATAAGCGGCAAAGGACGTATAATTTATGAGAACACGGCAAGGAACAAAATGCTATATTCCCCTGAAAAAAAAATAATGTTTAGCGACCAGGGTAGTCAGTCTAAATATTATTTAGATGAGGAGGATAATGTTTACTATACCAAATTAAGCTTAAATGAACTATTTATTGCGCCGAGTGGAGAAGAGTTCTGGCAAAAAATCCAAGTACCGGAGAATTTTGGTTTTTCAGTAATAGATGTTTTACCAGGTGGTGGCATTGCTTTTATCAACACGGGAGGCATCAAAACCATATTTGAGTACCATCCTGATACAGAAAGCTGGAATACCTTCGCCTTTGAGACTTCAAGAAGTATAGATATAGATAAAATATACATTGGACAAGACGGCAATTATTATCTGGGTGATCAATTTGGTGTTGATAAAATCACAAGAACGAAAAATGTAAAATCCTTTGAATTCCCGGATACCATTCAGTATTACCTGAATCCCATCGACATAAAGGTTGCTGAAAACGGGAATATGTATGTCTCCCTTTACGGCTATGGCAGAAAAATTCAATACTTTCAATACTTTCAAGGTAACTGGAAGCAATTTGAAAATGAAATAGCCGGATTAAGTGAATACCTGGCACAATCAGTAATCATAGGAAATGTATGGATTTTTCCAGGATATAGTTATAAGGGGGATTTAATTAAAGGGATTAATTTTTTGGATTTGGAAACGGAAACAATTCAAATAAAAGGGAATAAATCAAATGCTGTAACTCCCCTAGCATTTAAGACCAGCAGCGGAAAGATCTTAATCAAGCGTCCTGAGAATAATACCCTTTACATTTATAAAAGTGAAGCTTATCAGGAAACATCCATTCAAGATGCCCTTGACATTTTTGAAGATGATAACGGTCAATTATTTATACTTGGTACAGATGCTTTATACCTTGCAGATGAAAACCTGGATTATATTCAGAAAACTGAAGAATTTTTTTCATCCGATTTTGATTTACGCAATGGAGCTCCGGATTATATTGAAATGCAGCACCTGAATGACGGCTCTTATCTTTTAATAGCCACCAATGAATATACATATAATGTTGGTGGAACCGGTTTTAATTTTACGAACTACGAAATGTTTTTATATACTTCGCAAGATGGAGTGAACTGGACAGCGCATCCGGATAAATCCAAAAAGACAGGCTATCCCACGTCTATTGATAAAAATGGCCTAATATATTTTAAGCAGGTAAGCAACTATGCAGGACAATCAACGGTTGTTACGAATAAAAAGTCAGAAGATTTTGGAGAAACCTACAATACCATTGAAGGGACCATTCCCACCCATGTAAGTTCTAACAATTTAATGCTCAATTTTGAAAGGGTTAATGATACCTATTCAAGGGGAACTTTTTATCTGAATAATGGAAATAAATGGGAAGAATATACATTAAACATGAATGAAAATATCGATATAAAAGGAATATATATCAATGCCAATGATGAACTTATTTTTACCACATCAGAAGGCGTAAGTATTTCAAGTATTACATTTAACTTTTAAGGCATTAATTATGAAAAGATATTTTAAGTATTGTTTTATTCTTCTATTCCTGTTTGCATTTAATGATTCTAGGGCTCAGCTCAGCAATTACAGTTTCAATGAAGAGAAAAAGTTTGGATTCAGCTTACGTTACGGTACCATGAATACCACGTTAGCTCCGGAAGATGAAGTCAATGATATATCTGCGATTCTGTTCAGGCCCTTAACAATTGATTTATCAACATATGAAGTAGGAGGTTACCAGGTGAGCCACCGGTGGGTATTTCTTTTTGAGACTTTTTCTGCCGCTGTTGTTGATGCATTAGACGGTGGCGAATTTGACTGGGGTTCAATGGAGACTTCTACCAGTATCAGTGATTTCCTGCTCGGTTGGCATACCCATGCATTTGCATTGTTTTATAAAGATTTAATAAGCCTTTCCGGAGGAGTTCATTGGGGGGATTACTTCCTTTCTTATTCACCATATAATCAGGGTTCAGACGGTTATGCCGAACCCATTGAGCCTTCTGGTTGGTATGGAGCCATGGGGCCGGCCATTGTTGCTGATTTTAATTTGATTAATCCTTATGCTGTCCTTCACTTGGAAGCAGCTTATAACTTTTCATTAAAATTCAGGGACCTACCTGATATGGCTGCCAATGAAACTTCTCCGGATCCGCATTTCCTTAATTTACGGACACTTATTAAAACCAATACGATTTTTTATGGGGGTTATGAATATGTAAGATCTTTTGCACGTGGAGATAAACCTTTTAATGCAAGCCGGTCAGATATATTTATAGGCATTTGGTTTTAGCTTTGTTTCATAATGTTGGATAGCGAGGCTTGCGAAGCCCAAAAATGTGGAGTTTACTCATACTTGTCTCTTTCAAGTGTGAGTCGTATCACGGCATCAGGTTTATTCAGGACAACATAAATGGTGCCGTCAGGTCCGGCAGCCACGTCTCTGACCCTTCCCAAGTTTTTAACAATGGTTTCGGTATGAATGACCCGGTTGCTGGTGATGTTTAATAGTTGAACTTCTTCATATTTCAGTGCGCCCACCATTAAATGATTGTTCCACTTTGGGAATTCATCACCGCTGTAAAAATCCAGACCGCAGACCGCAATGGAAGGTTTCCAGTAAAGATTTGGTTGTTCCATGCCTTCTTTTTGAACCATATCGGTGATGGGCGATCCACTGTAATTCAATCCATAGGTAATCACCGGCCATCCATAGTTAATTCCTGCTTTTATCAGGTTTAATTCATCACCTCCCCTGGGGCCATGTTCGGTTTCCCATAATTCGTCGGTCTCCGGATGAACTGCCAGTCCTTGCGGATTGCGGTTTCCGTATGAATAGATGGTTTTAAAGGCCCCCTCCTCATGATAGAAAGGATTGTCTTCGGGAACGCTCCCATCCGGATAAATCCGGTGTATCTTCCCGTTGGGCCGGTCGATGTTCTGAGCCTGATTGCGTGATCCCCTGTCGCCCAGACTGAAATACAGATAACCGGCTTCATCAAAAACAATTCTGCAGCCATAATGATGACGTTTGGTAGAGTAGAATTCCGGAGGGGTTTCAAAAATCAGTTCTTCATCCACCCACTGATAATCTTTGATCCTGCCTCGCACAATCCTGGTCATTGCCGGAGGTCTGTTTGCGTTATCCTTGTTACTAAGCGCTTGACTGTAAGAAAGATACACCCAGCCATTTTCATCATAATCAGGATGCAGGGTGACGTCCATCAATCCTCCCTGACCTGCATGCAGGACTTCCGGTATTCCGGTTACCTCCTGTTCCATCAGCTGGCCATTTTCGACGACCCGCAATCTTCCTGGACGCTCGGTTATATACGCCAGTTCCTCATTTACAAAATCAATGCTCCATGGGATTTCCAGGTTTTCTGCAAACACCTCTGATTTCATAATATAATCAAGGGTTTCGAGGTTCCTTTCCAGGGGTGGCATTTCAGGTGCTTCTGCTTTTTCCAGGTTGGCAATATAGTTGGCGATGCTCTTTATTTCTTCATCGGAAAGGGTTTCCTGGTAGGAAGGCATGCCGAGGTGAGGGATTCCAAATTTGATGTTTCGAACAATGTAATTGTGACCTTCCCCGAATTGCCAGATTCCGTCCACCATGCTTTGGGCGTTTCCACCCCGCAAATCGGCTCCGTGGCAATGGGAGCAGTGCTTTTGATAAAGGGCCTCGGCATCATGTTCCTGGGCTAAGGCAGAATTAATTAATGGGAATATCAGGGATAAAAGAAGGATTACGGATTTTTTCATAAGGCGATGGTTTAGGTTATCAAATGGAAGGGGGTGTTTGTTTGGTATAATAGTGCAAATTATTAAACCATATTATATTTCAATGGGATAAAGATAAGAAAAATATATGAACAAAAAAACTTGCCGGTCTGGAGGGGCTCGAACCCTCAACCCCATGATTAAGAGTCCTAACCAAAGCATTGTGTATGTTAATATAATTTTTTCAAATACTCGTCAAAAAGCTTGTTTCGAGACTGTTTTATTACATGGTATTTTTGGATGTTTATATGTTATTTTTTAGATTTGTGTCAACAAATGTGTCACATAAATTTAAACTGTGACACAAAAACTAAAAAAACATTGATATGCAAGCAACAGCAAGAATCTATCACAACACCTGGAAAGATAGAAAAATCAAATCCGGATTGTATCCGGTTAAATTAGTTGTTACGCAAAAAAGGCAACGTAAATATTATAGCATTATTCAGTTTTTAAAGAATGAAGAATGGTCGCATTTATCTGAAGATGATTATAATCATGTTTACAGTTTGGGTAAATATGCTGAAATTAATCCAACAGGGAAATACAAAGATATGCGATTCGAGTATGACAGAATCAAACATAAGGCCCAGGACGTTATTAGCGGAATGGATACTTTTTCATTTGCTGAATTCGAGAAACGGTTTTTCAACAAGGCCGGGAACTGGCAGAACGTGAAAAAAGCATTCGAGGGTCATATAGAGAACTTAAAAGCTGAAGACCGATATGGTTATGCTATATCATTTAACAGTACTTTACAGGCAATAAAGGGCTATACAAAGCATAATTTGGCTTTCAGTGATATAACCCCGGATTGGTTGAAAAAATTTGAACGGCATTTAAAAAAAGAAGGTAAGTCAGAGGTTACCATTGGTATTTACGGCCGCAATATCAGAACCATATTTAATATTGCTTTAAAAAACGGAGTTAAAGCAAAATATCCTTTTAACGAATACAAACCCAAAAAGGGAAAGGGCAGAAAGACGGCTTTGCCCCCACAACAAATGAATCAGATTATCAATTATCCCGCCCTGGAGGGAACCGCCACGGAGCGGTACCGGGATTTATTCGCATTCTCATTATTTGCCAACGGAATGAATCTATCTGATATTCTAAGGTTAAAACATAAAAATATAACAGACGGCCAAATCAGATTTGAACGAGAAAAAACAAAGCGGTCAGAAGCCACAACCATTGAAGTGGAAATTTCGGATACATTGCAGAGAATAATAAACAAGTATGCCACCAGGTCAATTAATGATGAGGTGTATTTATTTCCTTATCTTAATAACGAAATGACTGAACAAGAAAAATATGATAAGATACGTGATGTTAACCGGAGAGTAAACCGATCCTTAGATAAAATGGCTAAAGAATTGAAAATAAAAGAGAAGGTAAGCACATATACCGCCAGGCACAGCTATGCAACCATATTGAAAAACTCCGGTGTAAGTACAG
>CAYFUP010000071.1:0-15508 GCA_964346235.1 uncultured Bacteroidales bacterium
CCTTGTTCTTGACGCCTTCTTAAAACCACTTTAGAATAACTTGTTAGTTTTCTTAGTGCCACTATTTAGTGTTTTTCTTGTAGTGTTTAATCATTTTAGGAACCACATCTTCAATTTTACCTATGATCACGTAATCTGCTATTTTGTTAATGGGAGCATTTTCATCATTGTTCACCGAGATGATCATGGCTGATTCTTCCATGCCTGCCCTGTGTTGAACCTGACCGGAAATGCCGCAGGCAATGTATAATTTTGGTCTTACGGTTACACCGGTTTGTCCCACCTGACGCTCATGGTCAACAAAACCTGCATCAACCGCTGCTCTTGAAGCGCCTACTTCGGCACCCAATACTTCTGCCAATTCAAATAACATGTTGAAATTTTCTTTTGAACCAACTCCATAACCCCCGGAAACAATTATGGAAGAATTTTTTATGTTAACCTTGGAAGCTTCAATATGCCTTTCAATGATTTTGACCAGTAAATCTTCATCTTTTAATACAGATCCGACCTCAAGCTTGTTAACCTTTCCTTTATAATTCTCAGACAAGATCTCCTTTTTCATAACACCCTCCCTGACAGTGGCAATTTGCGGGCGGTTATCCGGATTGATAATGGTGGCTATGATGTTTCCACCAAATGCGGGTCTAATCTGGTATAATAGATTATGATAGACCTTGTTTTCCCTTTTATTTTCATGATCTCCTATTTCCAGGCTGGTACAATCTGCAGTGAGACCGCTTTTTAATGCGGAGGAAACGCGCGGTCCCAGATCCCTGCCAATGGTGGTAGCCCCCAGCAATACTATCTGAGGATTTTGTTTTTCCAGCAAATCCACCAATATATTCGTATGGGCTAAAGTGGTATAGGGACTTAACCTTGGGTCATCTCCTACATACACTGTATCTGCTCCATAAGGAAGTATTTCATTTTCAATGTTTTTTAACTGATCTCCCAGTACCACTGCCTCTAACTGACATTTTAACTGATCTGCCAATTTTCTGCCCTTGGTCAGCAGTTCCAGGCTTACATCAGCTACTTTATTTTCATCAATTTCGCAATATACAATTATATTATCCACAGGTATTATTTTATGTTAAGATTATAATTTACAGTTTTCGTTAATTCTTATCCTTTGAGTCTTTTTTATTATTTTATAATGAACTGTTATATAGCAATATATCCCTCTTGAATAATGAAACATCTTGTTATCCGATGGTATGGTTTTCAATAAGTTCTTTCATCAATGCATCAATATCTCCATCCTGATCAGATAGTTTTTTTGTTTCTTTTGCCTTAAAAACCACATTTTCAATTTTTTTAACTTTGGTAGGTGAACCTGAGATTCCAAGCAACTTCACGTCCGCTTTCACATCAGAAGCTGAAAGCTCATTTATGGTAAGATAAGGCCTTTCATTGTATAAAGCGATGTAATCTTCTGAATCATCCTGACTTTCTGTGGTGGTTTTAGCATGCTTATATTTCATCACCCGTTTGGAGTTCCTTGGCCGGCATTCAGCCGCTGTCCCGGTAATGGTCATTAAAATGGGCAATGAACATTCAACTGTTTCCACCCCTCTTTCCAATCTTCTTTTTGCCTGAATTTTATTCTTTTTGATATCAGTGATTTTCTCCACATAGGTGATTTGCGGTATATTTAGTTTTTGGGCTACCTGCGGTCCAACCTGGGCGGTATCTCCATCGATGGCCTGGCGACCGGCAATAATTATGTCATATTTTCCTAAATATTCGATGGCTTTGGATAATGCATAGGAGGTGGCCAAGGTATCGGATCCTGCAAATGCCCTGTCAGTTAATAAATAGCCTGCATCTGCTCCACGGTATAGTCCTTCCCGGATAATTTCAGCGGCTCTGCCTGGACCCATGGTGATAATGGTTACAGTACTGTCCGGATAACGCTCTTTTATATGCAATCCCTGCTCAAGGGCATGCAGATCCTCAGGATTGAAGATAGCAGGTAAAGCGCCCCGGTTGACTGTTCCATCAGCTTTCATGGCATCTTTTCCCACATTTCTGGTATCGGGCACCTGTTTGGCCAGCACGATGATGTTAACTCCTTTCATACGAGATAAATATTATGTTAAACCTTTGTATTTCAAACAAATAATCAATTTCGAAACCAACTTTTGCGTTTCAATCCGTATGGAGCCCTCATGGTTGACTCATCTCTTTGTTGTGCACTTTAGTGAATGAGGGGTTCATACGAGATAAATGTTTTGTTAGATAATTCATTTTCGCAACAAATATATATTATCGGGTAAAAATAACAAATTGTAAGGGAAAGCTTTTATAACATAAAAAAAGCCACCTCCTTCAGGTGACTTTTTATAACGAAAAATTCGATTGTCCAAATCTTTACGCCTGGGCTGTCGGTCCTCCAAAATTCATGGGCATGGCAGGACCGGCTCCTTTATCCTTTTCTTTTATTTCACCAAATATTTGTTCGTACTTTTCAATATTGTCGCCCAGGGCCCTCAAAAACCTTTTGGCATGTTCCGGGGTGAGTATTATCCGGGACTTTACCTCTGCCTTATCAATGCCGGGAACCACCCTGACAAAATCAATAATAAACTCTGAGCCTGAGTGATTGATGATGGCCAGGTTGGAATAAACCCCTTGTGCTACATCCGGTTTTAATTCTATACTGATTTGTTTTTTGTTTTCTTTAGGGTTTTCATCCATAGATTACCAATTTTTTAAAATATTCCGTTATTATTTGGTGCTGTTATTTATTATCAACCTTCACTTCCTCGCTTTTCTTCGACGCTGACATTAATTTCTTATATTCTTCAGCAGAACCAACCACGAGGTTGTCATATTCACGAAGTCCGGTACCTGCAGGAATCAGGTGGCCTACAATCACATTTTCCTTCAGCCCCTCTAACAGATCATTTTTGCCGAATATAGCAGCTTCATTCAGCACTTTGGTGGTTTCCTGGAAGGAGGCTGCTGAAATAAAGCTGTTTGTCTGCAAGGCCGCTTTGGTAATGCCCTGAAGCACCTGACTGGAGGTGGCAGGGACAGCATCTCTGGCATTGATTGTTTTAAAGTCTTTGCGCTTTAAGATGGAGTTCTCATCCCTTAATTTTCTTGCTGTAATAATTTGACCTGCCCGCAGGTTTGCTGAATCACCGGCATCAAGCACCACCTTTTTGGCATAGATCCAGTCGTTTTCATCAATAAAGGCCAGTTTATCTACAATTTGTTTTTCAAGGAATTTGGTATCTCCCGGATCGATGATTTCCACTTTACGCATCATTTGTCTCACGATGACCTCAAAATGTTTGTCATTAATCTTAACCCCCTGGAGGCGGTAAACTTCCTGAACTTCGTTAACAATGTATTCCTGGACCTTGGTCGGACCTTTAATGGCGAGTATATCAGCGGGAGTTATGGCACCGTCTGATAAAGGTATTCCAGCTTTTACATAATCATTCTCCTGCACCAGGATTTGTTTGGATAAAGGTACCAGGTATTTTTTAACCT
Organism: uncultured Bacteroidales bacterium; assembly: GCA_964346235.1. Classification (GTDB taxonomy): domain Bacteria; phylum Bacteroidota; class Bacteroidia; order Bacteroidales; family CAYFUP01; genus CAYFUP01. The sequence continues at coordinate 3,508 of CAYFUP010000071.1, forward strand.
CTCCGGTTTTAGAGGTTACCACAATTTCCCGGTTTCCTCGCTTGATTCTGCCGAAAGTGACTTCCCCGTCAATTTCTGAGACGACTGCGGGATTGGAAGGATTTCTGGCTTCAAACAATTCTGTCACACGCGGCAATCCTCCGGTAATGTCACCGGATTTTCCAACCGCCCTCGGTATTTTAACGAGAATGTCTCCCTGTCTTATCTGATCTCCGTCGTTCACAACAATATGAGATCCCACCGGTATATTATAGGATTTCAATATTTCCTGGTTATTATCCAGGATTTTTATAATAGGATTTCTTCGCTTATCCTTGCTTTCTATGATCACTTTTTCTTTATATCCGGTTTGTTCATCTGTTTCTTCCCGGAAAGACATTCCTTCAATGATATTCTCGAAATTTACCGAACCGGTGGATTCAGAGATTATCACTGCATTATAAGGATCCCATTCACATATCAAATCACCCTTCTTTACTTTATCGCCGTTTTTTATATGAAGAATGGCGCCGTAAGGAATATTGTTGGACGTGAGAATAATGTTTGTATTTTCATCGATTATTTTCAATTCCGCAAGCCGTCCAATGACCACGTCTGATTTTGTGCCGTCGGGATTATTTCTTTCCACCGTCCTGAGTTCATCAATTTCAGCAATGCCATCATATTTGGATGTAATGCTGGATTCTGCCATGATGTTGGATGCGGTACCTCCCACGTGGAATGTACGCAATGTAAGCTGTGTACCCGGTTCTCCGATGGATTGTGCTGCAATTACACCCACGGCTTCCCCTTTCTGAACCATTCTTCCTGTGGCAAGATTCCGGCCATAACATTTGGCGCAAACACCTTTTTTGGATTCACAAGTCAGCACGGAACGAATTTCAACTTGCTCAATGGGCGATTCTTCCACCTGACTTCCGATATCTTCTGTAATTTCCTGACCGGATGAGACAATCAGCTCACCGGTAAGCGGATGATATATATCGTGTACCGTGGTACGGCCTAAGATTCTTTCTTTGAGACTTTCCACCACCTCTTCGTTTTTCTTGATCGCCGTGGCTACCAGCCCCCTTAACGTTCCGCAATCACTTTCTGAAATGATCACATCCTGGGCTACATCGACCAACCTCCTTGTAAGGTAACCGGCGTCTGCCGTCTTAAGCGCCGTATCGGCAAGTCCTTTTCGTGCTCCGTGTGTTGAAATAAAGTATTCCAGTACAGATAATCCTTCTTTAAAGTTTGAAAGAATTGGGTTTTCAATAATTTCTGAACCGGTGGATCCGGACTTCTGGGGTTTGGCCATCAGCCCCCTCATACCGGAAAGCTGCCGGATTTGCTCTTTTGAACCCCTCGCACCGGAATCGAGCATCATAAAAATAGAATTAAAACCCTGATTATCAGTTGATATTCTTTTCATTAGGTTTTGCGTTAACCGGGCATTAATATGGGTCCAGATATCAATAATCTGATTATATCGTTCATTATTGGTAATGAAACCCATGTTATAGTTGTTCAATACTTCGTCAACCTGGTTGTATCCTTCTTCCACCAGGGTATTTTTTTCTTCCGGTATGATAACATCATCGATGTTGAAAGAAAGTCCGCCTCTGAACGACATATAGTAACCAAGGTTTTTAATATCATCCAGGAACCTGGCTGCTGCAGATATTCCTGCATTTTTCAGCACTTTTCCGATGATATCACGAAGTGCTTTTTTTGTCAGTATTTTATTTATGAAACCGACTTCATTGGGGACAAATTCATTAAAAATAACCCGGCCTACCGTGGTTTCAATAATTTTTTCCACTTTCTGATCCTGATCCAGATCTAAGGTTTTGACTTTTATCTCACTGTGCAAGTCCACTGCCTTCTCATTATAGGCAATGGTCACTTCTTCCGGAGAATAAAAGGTTAATCCTTCACCTTTTACCCCTTTTCTGGCTTTGGTCATGTAATAAAGTCCAAGTACCATATCCTGCGAAGGAACTGCAATGGGCGCTCCGTTGGCAGGATTCAGGATATTATGGGAACCCAGCATAAGGATCTGGGCTTCCAGTATGGCAGCATTGCCAAGCGGTACATGAACGGCCATCTGGTCCCCGTCAAAGTCCGCATTAAAAGCGGTACATGCCAACGGATGGAGTTGAATGGCTTTTCCTTCTATCAATTTGGGCTGAAAGGCCTGAATTCCCAAACGGTGGAGGGTAGGAGCCCTGTTTAGCATTACCGGGTGCCCTTTCAGCACATTTTCCAGGATATCATAAATAACCGGATCCTTCCGGTCAACGATTTTCTTGGCAGACTTAACGGTTTTTACTATGCCTCGTTCAATGAGCTTTCTTATTACAAATGGCTTATACAGTTCTGCAGCCATGTCTTTGGGCAACCCGCATTCACTCAGGTTAAGTTCGGGGCCGACCACAATGACAGAACGTGCTGAATAATCCACCCTTTTTCCCAGCAAATTCTGACGAAATCGTCCCTGCTTACCTTTAAGACTGTCGCTAAGCGATTTTAAAGGCCGGTTTGCATCGGTTTTTACCGCATTCGATTTTCTTGAATTATCAAACAGGGAGTCAACGGCTTCCTGAAGCATTCTTTTTTCATTTCTGAGGATGACTTCGGGCGCTTTGATTTCAATCAGTCTTTTAAGCCGGTTATTTCTTATGATAACCCTTCTGTAAAGATCGTTAAGATCAGAGGTAGCAAACCTTCCTCCGTCCAGCGGCACCAAAGGTCTTAATTCCGGAGGGATTACCGGTACCACCTTCGCAATCATCCATTCAGGATTGTTAATATTTTTGGAAGCCCTGAACGCTTCAACAACCTGTAATCTTTTTAATGCCTCGTTTTTACGCTGCTGTGAAGTTTCCGTACTGGCTTTATGGCGCAGGGAAAATGAAAGCTCATCCAGATCCACACGGCTTAATAGAGAGTATAAAGCTTCAGCACCCATGTCCGCAATAAACTTATCCGGATTATCATTCTCCAAATATTGATTTTCTTTCGGTAAGGTTTCCATGATGTCCATATACTCTTCTTCCGTAAGGAAATCAAGGTATTTGAGGCCATCGGCAGATTTTATACCGGGGTTAATCACCACATACCGCTCATAATAGATAATGGACTCGAGCTTTTTGGTGGGTAACCCTAGCAAATACCCAATTTTGTTGGGCAGGGTTTTGAAATACCATATATGGGCAACAGGCACAACCAGCGATATATGCCCCATTCGTTCTCTTCTGACTTTCTTTTCAGTCACTTCCACGCCACATCGATCGCAAACGATTCCTTTATATCTGATTCTTTTATATTTTCCGCAATGACATTCGTAATCTTTTACCGGTCCGAATATTCTTTCACAAAAAAGCCCGTCTCTCTCAGGTTTATATGTTCTGTAATTAATGGTTTCCGGTTTTAGCACTTCCCCGCTTGATCTTTCCAGGACTTCTTCCGGTGAAGCCAAACCAATGGTTACCTTCTTAAAACTGCTTTTGACTTTATTATCTCTTTTATAAGGCATAATGGGTAAGATTTTAATTTTCAACAACTAAAAACAAAGAATTCACTTCGCATTAAAGATGAATCAAGTGAGGTTGATACTAAGCCCCAAACCTCTTAATTCATGTATTAATACGTTTAAAGACTCCGGTACACCTGGACTGGGCAAGTTTTCACCTTTAACAATGGATTCATATGCTTTGGCACGTCCCACCACATCATCAGACTTAATGGTAAGGATTTCCTGCAATACATTTGACGCACCGAAAGCTTCAAGTGCCCAAACCTCCATTTCACCGAATCTCTGACCACCAAACTGGGCCTTTCCACCAAGGGGTTGCTGAGTGATGAGGGAGTAAGGACCAATCGAACGGGCATGCATTTTATCTTCCACCATATGGCCGAGTTTCAGCATATAGATTTCTCCAACAGTAGCGGGCTGGTCAAACCGGTCACCGGTTCCACCGTCATATAAATAGGTTTTCCCGTACTTAGGAATATTTGCTTTATCCGTATATTCTGAAATATTATCAAGTGATGCCCCGTCAAAGATGGGGGTTGCAAATTTCACGCCCAATTTTCTGCCGGCCCATCCCAATACGGTTTCATATATCTGTCCGAGGTTCATCCTGGATGGCACACCCAGAGGGTTTAAAACAATATCCACCGGGGTTCCGTCTTCAAGGAAAGGCATGTCTTCGACACGAACTATCTTGGATACGATTCCTTTGTTACCATGTCGCCCGGCCATTTTATCCCCTACGGTAATTTTTCGTTTTTTGGCAATGTAAACTTTTGCCATTTGGACGATACCGGTCGGTAGCTCATCACCAATGGTTAAATTGTATTTTTTTCGCTTATATTTTGAGTCGATCTTCCTGAATTTGGCCCGGTAATTATGAACAATGGTTTTGATGGTTTCATTTTTCTTCTTATCGGTTGTCCATTTATGCGGGTTTACATTCAGATAGTCGATATCCTGCAGCATTTTCTGGGTAAACTTCGTTCCTTTGGGTATAAGATCCACGTTGAGATAATCCTTAACACCCTGGGAAGTCTTACCATTCACCATGATGAAAAGCTTGTCAATTAATTTATTTCTCAGCTCTTCTATTTCCCGGTTGAATTCTTCATCGATTTTCGTGACTATATTTTTTTCTGAAGTTTTGCTTTTTTTATCCTTGACGGTTCTTGAAAACAACTTCTTATCGATGACCACACCCTGCAGGGATGGAGATGCTTTCAGGGAGGCATCTTTTACGTCGCCGGCTTTATCGCCGAATATGGCCCTTAAAAGCTTTTCTTCCGGAGAAGGGTCTGATTCACCTTTCGGGGTAATCTTGCCGATGAGTATATCGCCGGGTTTAACATGCGCACCAATGCGGATGATGCCATTCTCATCCAAATCTTTGGTGGCATCTTCACTTACATTCGGGATGTCAGCTGTGAGCTCCTCAAGTCCGCGTTTCGTATCCCGTACTTCCATATTATGTTCATCAATATGAACGGAAGTAAAGATGTCTTCGCGCACCACTTTTTCCGAAATCACGATGGCATCTTCAAAATTATATCCTTTCCAGGGCATGAAAGCTACCCTGAGGTTTCTTCCCAAAGCCAGCTCACCGTCTTCAGTACCGTATCCTTCCGTGAGTACCTGGCCTTTTTTTACTTTCTCCCCTTTAGATACAATTGGTTTTAGGTTTACTGCGGTATCCTGATTGGTTTTTTTGAATTTTGAAAGGTTATATCGCACGATATCACTTTCAAAACTGACAAATTTTTCTTCTTCCATTCTGAAATAGCGGATGACCAGTTCAGTGGCATCAACATATTCCACCATGCCATCTCCTTCAGCAATCACATTTATCCTGGAATCGCTGACCACATGTTTTTCCAGTCCGGTTCCAACGATGGGTGATTCAGGATTTAACAGAGGAACAGCCTGCCGCATCATATTGGAGCCCATCAGTGCCCGGTTGGCATCGTCGTGCTCCAGGAAGGGGATAAGTGAAGCAGCTACAGAAGCAATTTGGTTTGGCCCGACATCCATGAGGGTTACCTCATCGATTCCTGAAAGTGGAAAATCCCCGTCATGTCTTGCTTTAACCCTTTGATTGACGAACTTTCCACTGTCATCAACAGGGGCATTTGCCTGGGCAATGATTTTTGCCTCCTCTTCTTCTGCACTAAGGTATTGAATGCTTTGTTCATCGTGACTAAGCTGGCCATCTACAACTTCCCGGTAAGGGGTTTCAATGAATCCCAGGTTGTTTATTTTGGCATAAACACACAATGAAGAGATAAGTCCGATATTCGGGCCTTCTGGTGTTTCAATGGGACACAATCTTCCATAATGGGTATAGTGAACGTCACGTACCTCAAAACCGGCTCTTTCACGGGTCAAACCTCCGGGGCCTAAGGCAGACATCCTTCTTTTATGGGTCATTTCTGCCAGGGGATTGGTTTGATCCATGAACTGGGATAACTGGTTGGTTCCGAAAAATGAGTTGATGACTGAGGATAATGTTTTTGAGTTGATCAAATCAACGGGTGTAAACACTTCATTATCCCGGACATTCATTCTTTCTCTTATGGTTCTGGCCATACGGGCTAAACCAACGCCAAACTGGTTATGTAATTGTTCGCCTACCGTCCTGACCCTCCGGTTACTAAGGTGGTCAATATCATCAACATCCGTTTTGGAGTTGATTAATTCAATCAGGTATTTGATGATTTCTATAATGTCTTCTTTGGTAAGAATTTTCGTGTCGCTTGCAATGTCAAGTCCCAGTTTTCTGTTAATTCGATACCGGCCGACTTCACCCAGATCATACCTTTTATCCGAAAAAAACAAATTCTCAATTACTTCCCTTGCGGTGGTCTCATCAGGCGGTTCTGAATTTCTCAGTTGCCGGTAGATATGGAGGATGGCTTCTTTTTCAGAGTTACACGGGTCTTTTTGCAGGGTATTGTATATAATTTCGTAATCGCTGATGCTTTGTTCTTGCTTATGGAGCAAGATGGTTTGGGCACCCGAGTCAACAATTTCATCGATGTGTTCATTTTCGATGATGGTTTCACGATCCACGACAACTTCATTTCTTTCTATGGATACCACTTCCCCGGTATCTTCATCTACGAAGTCTTCTACCCATGATTTAAGCACCCTTGCGGCCAGTTTTCTGCCGACGACTTTTTTAAGGGATGTTTTTGAGACTTTATGCTCTTCAGCCAGGTCAAAAATTTCAAGAATGTCCTTATCACTTTCGAAACCAATAGCCCTGAGCAAGGTGGTTACCGGGAGCTTCTTTTTGCGATCGATGTATGCATACATGACATTATTCACGTCCGTGGCAAATTCAATCCATGAACCTTTAAATGGTATAATTCTGGCGGAATATAATTTGGTTCCGTTGGCATGGAGACTTTGACCGAAAAATACACCCGGTGATCTATGCAACTGCGAGACGATGACCCTTTCGGCACCGTTAATAATAAAGGATCCTTTTGGTGTCATAAAGGGGATGGTACCCAGGTAAACATCTTGTACGACCGTGTCGAAATCTTCATGTTCCGGATCAGTGCAGTACAATTTTAGCTTTACCTTCAGGGGTACGCTAAAGGTCAATCCCCGCTCAATACACTCATTAATGGCATATCTGGGGGGATCAATCTGATAATCCAGGAATTCCAGTACAAAATTGTTCCTGGTGTCGGTAATCGGAAAGTTTTCAGAGAAGACTTTGAACAAGCTTTCTTTCTTTCTATCTTCCGGAGTGGTATCAATTTCCAGAAACTCCCGGAAGGATTTAACCTGAATTTCCAGCAAATCCGGATAATCCAGTTGATTTTTAGTCGTCGAAAAAGAAATCCTGTCTTGATTGAATATTTTAGCGCCCATATTGATTATTCCTTGAACTTAAATTAATTAATATAATATAACGACAAAAAGGTTTACCCTTCCGGAAATGCCGGAAAGCTAAACCTCAGTATCATACACGAATATGAAGGCTAAAGATACTATTTAAGTTCAACCTCTGCTCCAGCCTCTTCTAGTTGTGATTTTACAGATTCTGCTTCTTCTTTGGAAACTCCTTCTTTTACAGGTTTAGGGGTAGCATCCACCAAAGCTTTGGCCTCTTTTAAGCCAAGGCCTGTTAATTCTTTCACTAATTTTACAATTTGCAGTTTAGCACCACCTGGTGAATTCAATAACACATCAAAGGATGTTTGTTCTTCTGCGGCACCGCCATCTTCTCCTTCTGCGGCTGGCCCTGCAACTGCCACAGGAGCTGCAGCAGGCTCAATTCCATATTCTTCCTTAAGAATATCAGCTAATTCATTGACTTCCTTAACGGTTAAATTAACAAGTTGTTCTGCGAACGATTTTAAATCTGCCATTTTATTATCTAGTTTTAAATGTTATAAATTTTAATTTTCTTCTTTTTCTGCGAGGGTCTTTAAAATGCCGGCAATTTTTCCACCGCCTGACTGTAAAGCGGAAACTACATTTTGAGCGGGTGATTGCAGCATGGCTATGATGTCTCCGATAAGTTCTTCCTTGGATTTTATTTTCGTCAGGTTTTCTAATTGTTCATCGCCAATATAAACGGATTCTTCAACATAAGCACCTTTCAATAAAGGCTTGCTGTATTTTTTTCTGAATTCCTTGATGAGTTTTGCCGGTACGCTGCCGGTATTTGACAACATGATCGAAGTAGGTCCTTCAAGGATATTATATAATTCATCATAATTTGCTTCTGACTTATCGAACGCCCTTTTGAGCAAAGTATTTTTCACCACTACTAATTTGATGTCTCTCTCAAAGCATTTCTTCCTCAGCTCATAAGTCTCATCCGCATTTAAGCCGGCAATATCCGCAATATAGCAGTGTAAATTTTCTTTTAGCTGGTCAGCAACCTGTTCAACAATTGCTGTTTTTTCTTCCCGCTTCATGACTTTTTGGTTAAGTTTTTATTTATTCATTTATTGTTTTGGCGTCAACCTGAATGCTCGGACTCATGCTAGAACTCATATGAATGCTTTTGATATAGGTTCCTTTGGCAGCTGATGGCTTTAGTTTAATCACCGTATTGATGAATTCCTTGGCATTATCAAGTATCTTATCAGGCTCAAAAGATGCTTTTCCTATGGTTGTATGGATGATTCCGTTTTTATCTACTTTGAAATCTATTTTTCCCTGTTTCACCTCTTTCACAGCTTTGCCAATATCGTTGGTTACCGTTCCGCTTTTCGGATTAGGCATTAATCCCCTGGGCCCCAGCACCCTTCCAAGTTTTCCGATTTTTGACATTACCTGTGGCATGGTAATGATCACATCGATTTCTGTCCATCCCTCCTGTATTTTTTCGATATAATCATCCAGTCCCACGTGATCAGCACCGGCTTCTTTTGCTTCCGCTTCTTTATCGGGAGTACACAATACCAATACTTTGGTTTCCTTTCCGGTTCCATGAGGGAGCGATACAATGCCCCTGACCATTTGATTGGCTTTTCTGGGGTCAACACCCAATCTGATGTCTAAATCAACAGAGGCATCAAATTTGGTATTGGTAATTTCTTTTACCAGGGTGGCGGCATCAATCAATGAATATTTTACGCCCTTATCAATTTTTTCCAGCGCTGCTTTCTTGTTTTTTGTCAATTTAGTCATGTCTTTCCACTTTTTCTTAAAAAGGTTTTTCTCCTTTTACGGTAATTCCCATGCTTCTGGCAGTACCAGCTACCATGTTCATGGCAGATTCTACTTCAAATGCGTTTAAGTCCTCCATTTTTTCTTCTGCAATTGAACGGACCTGATCCCAGGTCAGCGAGGCTACTTTATCCCTGTTCGGTTCGGATGAACCGGACTTAATTTTGGCAGCTTCTTTAATTTGCACCGGAACAGGAGGAGATTTGGTGATAAAATCAAATGATTTATCATTGTAAACGGTGATGATAACCGGAATGACTTTACCTGCTTTTTCCTGGGTTCGTGCATTAAATTGCTTACAGAATTCCATGATATTCACCCCTTTTGCTCCTAATGCAGGACCTACAGGTGGTGAAGGATTTGCTGCGCCGCCTTTTATCTGTAATTTTATAACACCATCAACTTCTTTCGCCATTTTTTATTTTATTTCAAACTATTATCAAACAACTTTAAACTACTGACAAACAGATCCGAATCATTTCTAATGTTCCTGAATTATTGTCAAACCTTCGACCAATCAAACGCTATATTTCTTTATATTTCATCAGCATCAAACCCTTTCTATTCAATATCATCTAAATGGTCTTTCAAAATGGTTTTATTCCTTCTCTACCTGCAAAAAGCTTAGTTCAAGGGGTGTCTTCCTGCCGAATATTTTCACCATCACCTTAAGCTTTTTCTTTTCTTCATTTACTTCTTCAATCACGCCGGTAAATCCGCTAAACGGTCCGTCGATAACCTTTATTGATTCACCCACGAAGTAGGGTTCATTAATTTCTTCGTCACTTTCCTGCAGTTCATCGACTTTCCCAAGAATTCTGTTCACCTCCGATGTTCTCAGTGGTACCGGATCCTCATCACTTTTATCTCCGAGGAAACCAATAACATTAGGAACGTTTTTTAGTATATGAGGAATTTCACCGACAAGTGATGCTTCAATTAATATATAACCCGGAAAAAAATTTCTTTCCTTGCTGATTTTTTTGCCGTTTCTGATCTGATACACTTTTTCAGTGGGGATTAATACCTGTGAGATATAATCCTGCAGATTAAGCCGGGAAATTTCGCTCTCGATATATTCCTTTGCTTTTTTTTCCTTACCTCCAATTGCCCTTAAGACATACCACTTTTTCGTATCTTCACTCATTACACGGGCTGCTCGTTAATAAAACATTTGATATATAAAGCCCATAAGGTTTTCAAAGCTAAAGTCCATGACAAAAACGATAAGTGCAAACACCAGGGCTGCTACCATAACGATAATGGCACTGCTTTGCAAGTCTTTCCACGTTGGCCAGGATACCTTATGAACCAGTTCGTTATACGTTTCTCTTAAATAACTTCCAAGTTTCATGCTATTAATCTACCATTTGCACGGGTGGAGAGAATCGAACTCCCAACCTTTGGTTTTGGAGACCAATGCTCTGCCAATTGAGCTACACCCGTTTATTAACCAAAGGTTCATTAAAAACTGAACCTTTATATATTGAATTATTCAACAATTTCAATGACCTGTCCTGCACCAACAGTTCTTCCGCCTTCCCGGATTGCGAAGCGCAAGCCCTGGTTGATGGCAACAGGATAGATAAGGTTAACCGTAATGGTTACATTATCTCCGGGCATCACCATTTCCGTGCCTTCGGGCAAACTGATTTCTCCGGTTACGTCAAGGGTTCTGAGGTAAAACTGAGGCCTGTAGTTATTATGGAATGGCGTGTGTCGTCCCCCTTCATCTTTCTTCAACACATAAACTTCCGCTTTGAATTTGGTATGAGGTGTAATGGTGCCGGGCTTAGCAAGTACCATTCCCCTTTTGATTTCATTCTTGTCGACTCCCCTTAACAGCAATCCGACGTTATCACCAGCTTCACCGGTATCCAGTATTTTACGGAACATTTCAACGCCGGTACACACCGTTTTCTTCTTTTCTGCACCCAGTCCGATCATTTCCAGTTCGTTACCTGTATTCACCACGCCGGTTTCAATTCTACCGGTAGCAACAGTACCCCTTCCGGTGATGGAGAACACATCTTCTACCGGCATTAGGAAAGGTTTATCCACATCACGCTGAGGAACAGGAATCCATTCATCTACAGCATTCATGATTTCAACCACTTTTTCAACCCATTTTTCTTCACCATTGAGGGCACCCAAAGCTGAGCCCTGGATTACAGGGGCATTTTCACCTTCAAATTCATAAAAATCAAGCAGCTCACGAACTTCCATTTCAACCAGTTCCAGTAGCTCCTCATCATCGACCATGTCCACTTTATTTAAAAAGGTAACAATTTTAGGAACGTTTACCTGTCTGGCAAGTAAGATGTGTTCCCTGGTCTGTGGCATTGGACCGTCAGTGGCGGCAACAACCAGGATGGCGCCATCCATTTGGGCAGCACCTGTTACCATATTTTTAACATAGTCAGCGTGACCGGGGCAGTCAACATGCGCATAATGTCTTTTTTCTGTTTGATATTCAACATGTGCTGTATTAATGGTAATACCTCTTTCTTTTTCTTCCGGTGCATTATCAATCGAGTCAAAGCTCCTGATTTCCGACCATCCTTTTGAGGCGAGGATGGAAGTAATTGCAGCCGTTAAAGTGGTTTTTCCGTGGTCAACATGACCGATAGTACCAATATTCACATGCGGTTTCGACCTATCAAATTTTTCTTTAGCCATAGCTTTTACATATTAATTAATTAAATATTTGTTTGTTAAGTTAATTTCATTCGAGAGCCAATGATGGGAATTGAACCCATGACCTCTTCCTTACCAAGGAAGCGCTCT
>CAYFUP010000072.1:0-15362 GCA_964346235.1 uncultured Bacteroidales bacterium
ATGTTCAAATTTAATTTTTCAATGGTCATATGGAACCTCCATTTTGATCATGCTCATGTGTGATTAGCACTTAATCATGGAGGTTTCATATCTTAAACCGGGTTCTCAATTCCGGATGCAGTTCTTCCATTTTTTGATTTATATATTGAATTTCCCGCTCAGAAAAATATTGTTGAAAATTACCGGTTTTTCCTTCCCTCACTTTCATGCTGTTGTCATCATCAGCCTTGCCGCCAAACTGTTTCATGCTGAATAAACTGCTTTTCTCTGCCTGTTTCATTTTAGAAAAACTGCTTTCTTCAATGGCCTTTTCCAGTGCCAGCTGGTTCGGTTCTTTTTCTCCTAAGAATTCCAACAACAGAGGGAATTCTTCCTGCGGGGACTGAATCAATCTTTCATACTGTAAAATGAAATGCTCCCTATTCAACCTTTGCAAAGCTTCATGCCATTGGTTTAGAAACTCAATGATCCTGGAAATACCAAAAATATCATGATATACCAGTTCACTCAGGGTTATGGTGTCCCAGTTTACGTGGTTATCCCGGCTTCTCGCCAGATCTTTCCTTTTGGTGAGCTGATAATAATATGAAACAAAGATATCCCTCGGATCCCGGATAAGGAAGATGATTTTGTACCGGTAAAGGTTTCTGGTAAGAAACTTTTTGATGGATTGTTGTAACTGATGACTGTTTTTTGCGCTATAACCCGGATGGGCGTAGCGGATAAATGGTATTTTATTTTCGTATTCCAGATTCACCTTTTCTGTGACAGCAAAAGGATATTGATAGAAATAATAATAATTCAGGAAAAACCGGACCCACGTTCTTCCGGCTTTCGGGAAGGATACCATAAAATAATTGCAGACCTTGGTTTTTTGATATTTCACGAATACTTTATCGAACAATGACATTTTTCAGCAGGTTTTAAATAATATCAGGTGACTGGGTGTCTTCTTTTTTTTTTCAAATAAATAATCAACTTTATAACCAACCTTCATGTTTCAAACCGCATGGAGCCCTCATGCTTATTTGCTTCCGGCCAACCCGCAAGTTCGGCTGCCTCCGGTTAACTCGCAAGTTCGATTGCCTTTGGCCAATTCGCAAGCTCGGTTGCCTCCGGCGAGCTCGCAAGCTTGGTTCATATCCTTGTTGCACTCTTTAGTTATTGAGGGGTTCATCTCTTTTCACCAATGAGGTATAAAAAATACCGTAAAAGAACACCAATAAACTGAGTGACCATTGCGATTTTAAAGTATTGTTTATGAGACAGGCTATCATAATCATGGCAATGATGGAGTTAAACAAAAAATACCGGTAGCCTTTTTCCCTGATAAATGGCAAAAATACGGATAATAAAAACCATAATAAACCCAGGATGCCAAATTCAATCAGAAATCTTAAATACTGGTTATGGGCTGGGACATAGTATGGACTGGTCAGGCCCCTGTTATCATAATGTTTTCTGAATAGTTTTTCCAGGGAACGCACCCCATGGCCAATGACTGGTCTTTCCAGGAAGATTTGAAATCCATGTTCATAAGAAAACAAGCGGCCCGTTAAGGTACCGAGCGGGGTATCTTTGTCATAGGCATGATATAATTCCCAGGCTGTGGTGTAAAACCGGTCTTTGAGATCAAACTTTTTGTACCGGTGGTTCGCAATGCCTTTTTCAATGGCCCGGATATCTGATTGAGCAAGCTGGCTGACCCCTGCGGAATCTTTCGTCAGTCCGAGTGAGGTTAAGTACCGTATCAATGAATATTTAAGCAAATAATCATTGGCCGCTTTGTCGTTGTATTTGATTTCGCTGCGCTCATTCCATTCTTTTTGCATTTCTGCTTCATTCAGGTAGAGCCATGTAAAATGACCGTTTTCTAAATCATCCTGCTCCATTCTGTGTTGATATGGGTTCCCGTTTTCGGTTTTTTCCGGAAGCGCTTGCCTGTCAGGTTTTTTCACCAGCCAGAAATCAGCGTACAGTTGATACATGGCAAAGCCAACAACCATCATTAAAACCAGGATCAGGGATAAACTCAGATACCGGAGAATGCCCCTGGATTTAATGAAAAAGTACAATGGAACGATAAAAGCAAACACCCCAAAGATAAAGATGCCGGTAAGGATCTTGGAAAAGAACAAATAATATATGAGCCAAATCAATACAAGCATTCCGGTTATATTAGTCTTCCGGCTCGCTTCATGCCAGTACTGGTAAATGAGATAGACAAGAAAAAAGATGGCTAAATCAATGGAGAGGACAAACCGGAGATGAGAAAAGTTCGGATATAAATCCAGGTTTCTGAAATCCTCTATTTTCCCCCAGGGCATACCATGAAAAGTGGCATAGCTGATCAGGGTATGAAGCAAAACCCCGGCAATATAGATAATGAGCAGCTGATTCAGCTCCTTTTTATCCAGTCCCGGATACGATCCGATGAACAATGCCAGTCCCAGCCAGGGCAATATTTTCCTGAGATAAATAAGGTTTTCGGGAAAACCCGGTATGTTGAGGACTCCAATGAGATAGGCAATGAAAAAAGAGGCCAGTATGAGCATGCCGTGATTTTCCTTCAGGAAGGCAAGCTTTTGCCGGTAACTGCTGCTGAACACCCAGAATATCAGTAAAATAAATTCCGAGATTCGCAATGAATACCTCGGCAATGAAAAACTAAAAGCAATCAGGGCAAGTATCCACAAATAGATGATGCGTTCATTTTCCACTTTTGGCCTGGAAAAGTCTAACTTTCGGAATAATTTATCCATGGAGAGGTCAAATGTTTCTGTTTTGTGTTATTCTGTTGTTTTATCTTCGATTTAGCATTTCTGATGTTACCGCTTACCTGCTATAACCGGCCTGTTTTACTCAGCTTTATCATAAACCCGTAGTTATATCCATACATATGTCCGGTGTCCATTCCGAATGCGGTGGTTACATGCAAACCGGTCAGCAGATGAACAGGGAACCTTAATTTTAGGGCAGTGGATAAAAAGTCCTTCGGGGGATCAAAAGGAGTGCCATTGGTTCCGAAATTGGAATGAAAGCTGAATAAAAACTGGTAATACAATTCTTTGTAAATATTTCCCTCAAAGCCGTAATGCTGCATCAATACCTTGTTATTTCTGAAATGATCCCCTTTTTCGTTATAGATGGGGGAGGTGATAAAGGGATTTCCAATGGTCATCCCGTAATGCGACCATCCGGAACGATAAATATAATTATTAAAATAATTGTCGTTGCCCCTCAACCCCAGTTCATTGTCGTGGACCGGCCCGCTCTGATCCAGTGTTCTGAGAAACTCAGCGCATATTCCGGAAACAAATTGATTTTTATCTTTCATCCTGATGCTAATCCCCCATAAGCCGTCTTCCACATTTCGCCATTTCATTCCGGATCCGTCTTCAAAGATGGTTTGCCAGTAAACATTGAGGTGATAATCTTTCATTCGTATATCCATTCCCATGATACGGCCGCCCAGGTGATTGCCCAGCTGGTTGGTGATTTCCCCTTCCACATCAGTCAGCGTCGAATCACCGCTTTGCGCAAAAAATATTCGCCTGTATGCTTCAAAACTGGCGGGAAAAGGCTGTTCGAAATCCGGAGATGTTCCCCCGTACTGGGTAAAATGTTCCAGGCCGTATTGAAGGCGCACAGGGAGATCTCCTCCGATTCTCACCTTTACATACTTGTGATGCAACAATACATCTTTTACATGGCGGGGTTCATCCATCCAGTCATCCCGTTTGTACTCAAACCACCCATGCTCCAGGTAACCGTCCAATTCCAGGTATCCCCTGGTAAAGGGCACCTCTGTATAACCATTGGTGCCGATTCCGATTTTGGGTATGGGACGGGCATTGCCGGAATATAATAAAGCCCCGGATGACAAGGTGGAGTCCTCGTTGCCGTATGATCTGTTTTTGGCGCCCAATAAAATATTTATAAAATAGATCTTTGACTCCAAATAGGCCTGGTTCAGATACGTTTTATTGCCGTTATTTTGCCGGCTGACAGCCTCTATGCCGTAACCTAAGCTGAAATTTTCACCGGGACTTAAATCTCCTGAGAAACCCAGTTCAAGCAGGTTATTAAACCCATCCGGCAGGTATTTTCCATTTTCATTGGACACAAACCAGAAAGGGGTGTTATCTCCGAAATAGGGCAGACTGGAAATTCCAACCTGGTAAACAGGCTTTTGTATTATCTGACCGGTTAAACCGGCATGAAAAAACGGCAGCAAAATAAAAATGACTATTAATGGCCTCAAGATATCCAAGCTTTTATAAATCGGTCAAAAATAATGAATTCCGGTTAATTCTTAAAACGCTTTAGATTGGAGACATTCATATCATATTCGGAATATTTGCTATTGAAGGTTTCTATCATGTTGTTTAACCTGCGCTTGAGGATGGTGAATTCCTCATCGTAGTAGGTCTCCATGTTGATGGTGGAAGTATCTGAAAAAGATAGCTGATAGTCAATTTCATAGCTGGTTTCCGTGGTATCCTTGTACTCTCCGGTATTCGGATCAAATGTCCTGTAATAGTTGATATGCTCATCCACAAAAGTTTCAATGCCGGCAATGATGGTGTTTTTTTCCAGGTAAGTAACATACATGCTGGTATGTTCATTCAAAGATTCGGAAAAGTCTGTTTTCGCTTTTTTTTCATCATATCCTTCTTCCCCCTGATTGTCAAAAGCTTCGTTATAATCCCGGAAGATCTGTTCTGTGTTGCCATCCGCATAAAGCTTTATGTTCCAAAGCTGAAGGAATGCCCTCGCATCAAGGACAATGTTTTCAAGCGCTGCATGACGCTCAGTGGTGGTATCCTGAACCAATACCCTTTCCATTTTTCCGGTTTGTTCATTGAGCCGGAAAACATATTTGGATTCGATGTTTTCTTCCGTGTAAACATGATCGTCGATGTTTTCCCTGGTAAACTCGCCGTTTATGATGAGTCCCATGCTGGCAATGGTTTTCTTTCCTTTTTTAATGGTAAACTGGACAGTATCGGTTTTGTTGTCCGTATCATTCATGATGAACTTGCTCTGAACATCTTCAAACTGGAGGTCTCCTTTGATGTTCACCGGGACTTCGTTGTTATAATCGAAACTTAAGTCATGGCTTAATAAGGCATTGCCATTCACGTTAAGGCGGACTTTCAGTTTTCCCGGTAAGTCTCCTTCATAATATTCTTCTATGACAGAACTGCTGGTAAGGAATGGTTCATATTTCAGTGTAAACATGGCATTGTTATCATCCTGACCGCTTTTATGCGGAAAATGGATGACCATAGAATCGGCTTCCTCATCATAATCCCAGCCACCGGCATTGTTGTTCCAGGTATAGGTACCGGTTAGATCAAGATATTCCTGCTGGAAGGATTCAAAATCATCCTCATCAGCCATGGTCAGGTTGCTGAGCAATCCGGCAATGCTCCCGTTATTTTTGTCATAATGATCAAAAGAGGCAATAAATGGCAATTCGGCAGATTTATAGGATTTTTTTGAGTTTTCCAGCTGGCTGGAATCCAACAGCATGGTCAGTTGCAACATCGTCTCGAAAGCCGATGAATGGGCCATGCCATTGAGCTTCTCAGCGAGCACAATGGCTGCATCTTCTATATTTCTTTTGCTCTTTTCGGCAGCTACATTGGTTTCTGTAGCAGGTTCCTCAAAACCATCAAAACTAAAATCTGATTCTTCTTTCTGACAGCTCATGGACGCCATCACGGATATAAAAAAAATGATGATAATCTTTTGCTTCATTTTGTAAAGGATATGTTTATGTATTTCAGACAAATTTAAAAATAATTTCAACGATTAATTCAACAAAAGGTTAACAAAAAAATTAAAAATTTGGTAACAAAAAACATTTTTATGAGTAAAATGTTATTTCATGGTATTAAAATCGAAATACCGATAAATACATTTTATTAACTAAAAAATCTAAAATCATGAGAAAGAATCTTTTTTTTCTATTCGTCATGGCACTGGCTGTGATCTTTTCATCGTGTGATGAACTTACTGGTGATAAAGAAGACACGAATGGAAAGGTATCCTTCAGTGTAGCCGAAAAAGCCCTGAAAGCATTTAATTCAGAAACCGTTGAGGGAGTAGGACTGGATGATGCCACCCAGGCTGTCATTTCCATTAGCCAAGGGGAACAAGTGCTGGCTGAATTTGACAATGCGACATTGGATTTGAGCAACTGGGGAAATGGCAGTTATACAACAAAAAGTATTGAACTGGAAGTTGGAGATGATTATGCCTTGACAACCTTTATGTTAAAGAATGCTGACGGAGAGGTGATTTATGCCGCACCGGTGTCAGGCTCCCCGACTGATTCGCTGGTGACTGAGCCATTGCCTGTCTCATTCAGCGTTTCAAGCGGAGAAGTCACCCCGGTCAATGTTGAGGTGGTCACCACACAGGGTAAAAATCCACAGGATTTTGGTTATTCTGACTTTACCGTTGCCGTAGCCAGCGATTATATTGAGGATACGGTGTACATTTCAGATGTAAAAATGGACTTCGAAAATGTGGGCATGGCTTTTATGGATAAATCCATGGGAGTTATGGAAACCAACTCCATGCTTTTGATGGAAAGTTTCATCTATTATCTTGACATGGCCGACCCCTTTGGAGAAGAAGAATCGGAACCAGAACCGGTCATGGAAGAATTGGCGGCAAGTCATTTCAAAGCGTTCCGGATAATATATAACGCCAATGAAGTGAAGCAAGGAAAACGCCCCTTTGATCAGCTGTTATCCTATAATGAAGATGAGCCGGAAACCATTCAGGAAGTGTATGACTCGCTCACCGGAGAATATACCTGGAATGAGGATACCCGTGAATGGGATATTACGGAAAGTGACCAGGTAATATTCAGATTCCCGTCAAAAATCAATGAAACCCAGGTGCACCAATCAGAAAACAACGTTGTGTTTACCATTTCAGAATACACAGGTAGCCCGATGTCTATCAAATATGTGGATGAAGAAGACTATAACGGGGATGTTCCCAAATCACTGAAAATGAATATGACCCTCGACGGGGAAGAAGTGATGAGCTATGTCATGTCAGCCCAGTATAACGGCGACGGCTTTCCATCTTCCATCAATCAATCCCTTGTCATGGATGACTATAAGTTTTCATCTGCCTTTAGCAATGATAAATCAACCCTTGTGTCAAGCTTTGATTTTGAAAAAGGCACTGCCCCGTTATATAGTTCAGAGATAACCGTAGAAGGGGATTACTCCATTACCAGTCTGGACAATGACGTCATTGAATATTGGGCATATGATGAAAACAGTGGCGAAGACGTGAAAATTTCTGAATCAGAGAAAGAAAATTATGACGACTGGTGGGTGGAAGTATATCCTGAAAGGGTCACCGATGGGGCTTCTATGTCATTTACATTAATGAACGATGTGAAACTTGCCGGATCAGTGGATATTAAAACCCTGGTGGATGAATACGAAAGACTGGATCAGGGAGAATGGACCAATCATTTTGTGAACGGGCGTTAATGAGGGGTTCATATGTTCAAAATTATTTTTTATAAGGTCATATGGAACCTCCATTTTTTGATCATGCTCATGTGTGATTAGCGCTTAATCATGGAGTTTTCATATCTTAAACCGGGTTCTCAATTCCGGATGCAGTTCTTCCATTTTTTGATTTATATATTGAATTTCCCGCTCAGAAAAATATTGTTGAAAATTACCGGTTTTTCCTTCCCTCACTTTCATGCTGTTGTCATCATCAGCCTTGCCGCCAAACTGTTTCATGCTGAATAAACTGCTTTTCTCTGCCTGTTTCATTTTAGAAAAACTGCTTTCTTCAATGGCCTTTTCCAGTGCCAGCTGGTTCGGTTCTTTTTCTCCTAAGAATTCCAACAACAGAGGGAATTCTTCCTGCGGGGACTGAATCAATCTTTCATACTGTAAAATGAAATGCTCCCTATTCAACCTTTGCAAAGCTTCATGCCATTGGTTTAGAAACTCAATGATCCTGGAAATACCAAAAATATCATGATATACCAGTTCACTCAGGGTTATGGTGTCCCAGTTTACGTGGTTATCCCGGCTTCTCGCCAGATCTTTCCTTTTGGTGAGCTGATAATAATATGAAACAAAGATATCCCTCGGATCCCGGATAAGGAAGATGATTTTGTACCGGTAAAGGTTTCTGGTAAGAAACTTTTTGATGGATTGTTGTAACTGATGACTGTTTTTTGCGCTATAACCCGGATGGGCGTAGCGGATAAATGGTATTTTATTTTCGTATTCCAGATTCACCTTTTCTGTGACAGCAAAAGGATATTGATAGAAATAATAATAATTCAGGAAAAACCGGACCCACGTTCTTCCGGCTTTCGGGAAGGATACCATAAAATAATTGCAGACCTTGGTTTTTTGATATTTCACGAATACTTTATCGAACAATGACATTTTTCAGCAGGTTTTAAATAATATCAGGTGACTGGGTGTCTTCTTTTTTTTTTCAAATAAATAATCAACTTTATAACCAACCTTCATGTTTCAAACCGCATGGAGCCCTCATGCTTATTTGCTTCCGGCCAACCCGCAAGTTCGGCTGCCTCCGGTTAACTCGCAAGTTCGATTGCCTTTGGCCAATTCGCAAGCTCGGTTGCCTCCGGCGAGCTCGCAAGCTTGGTTCATATCCTTGTTGCACTCTTTAGTTATTGAGGGGTTCATCTCTTTTCACCAATGAGGTATAAAAAATACCGTAAAAGAACACCAATAAACTGAGTGACCATTGCGATTTTAAAGTATTGTTTATGAGACAGGCTATCATAATCATGGCAATGATGGAGTTAAACAAAAAATACCGGTAGCCTTTTTCCCTGATAAATGGCAAAAATACGGATAATAAAAACCATAATAAACCCAGGATGCCAAATTCAATCAGAAATCTTAAATACTGGTTATGGGCTGGGACATAGTATGGACTGGTCAGGCCCCTGTTATCATAATGTTTTCTGAATAGTTTTTCCAGGGAACGCACCCCATGGCCAATGACTGGTCTTTCCAGGAAGATTTGAAATCCATGTTCATAAGAAAACAAGCGGCCCGTTAAGGTACCGAGCGGGGTATCTTTGTCATAGGCATGATATAATTCCCAGGCTGTGGTGTAAAACCGGTCTTTGAGATCAAACTTTTTGTACCGGTGGTTCGCAATGCCTTTTTCAATGGCCCGGATATCTGATTGAGCAAGCTGGCTGACCCCTGCGGAATCTTTCGTCAGTCCGAGTGAGGTTAAGTACCGTATCAATGAATATTTAAGCAAATAATCATTGGCCGCTTTGTCGTTGTATTTGATTTCGCTGCGCTCATTCCATTCTTTTTGCATTTCTGCTTCATTCAGGTAGAGCCATGTAAAATGACCGTTTTCTAAATCATCCTGCTCCATTCTGTGTTGATATGGGTTCCCGTTTTCGGTTTTTTCCGGAAGCGCTTGCCTGTCAGGTTTTTTCACCAGCCAGAAATCAGCGTACAGTTGATACATGGCAAAGCCAACAACCATCATTAAAACCAGGATCAGGGATAAACTCAGATACCGGAGAATGCCCCTGGATTTAATGAAAAAGTACAATGGAACGATAAAAGCAAACACCCCAAAGATAAAGATGCCGGTAAGGATCTTGGAAAAGAACAAATAATATATGAGCCAAATCAATACAAGCATTCCGGTTATATTAGTCTTCCGGCTCGCTTCATGCCAGTACTGGTAAATGAGATAGACAAGAAAAAAGATGGCTAAATCAATGGAGAGGACAAACCGGAGATGAGAAAAGTTCGGATATAAATCCAGGTTTCTGAAATCCTCTATTTTCCCCCAGGGCATACCATGAAAAGTGGCATAGCTGATCAGGGTATGAAGCAAAACCCCGGCAATATAGATAATGAGCAGCTGATTCAGCTCCTTTTTATCCAGTCCCGGATACGATCCGATGAACAATGCCAGTCCCAGCCAGGGCAATATTTTCCTGAGATAAATAAGGTTTTCGGGAAAACCCGGTATGTTGAGGACTCCAATGAGATAGGCAATGAAAAAAGAGGCCAGTATGAGCATGCCGTGATTTTCCTTCAGGAAGGCAAGCTTTTGCCGGTAACTGCTGCTGAACACCCAGAATATCAGTAAAATAAATTCCGAGATTCGCAATGAATACCTCGGCAATGAAAAACTAAAAGCAATCAGGGCAAGTATCCACAAATAGATGATGCGTTCATTTTCCACTTTTGGCCTGGAAAAGTCTAACTTTCGGAATAATTTATCCATGGAGAGGTCAAATGTTTCTGTTTTGTGTTATTCTGTTGTTTTATCTTCGATTTAGCATTTCTGATGTTACCGCTTACCTGCTATAACCGGCCTGTTTTACTCAGCTTTATCATAAACCCGTAGTTATATCCATACATATGTCCGGTGTCCATTCCGAATGCGGTGGTTACATGCAAACCGGTCAGCAGATGAACAGGGAACCTTAATTTTAGGGCAGTGGATAAAAAGTCCTTCGGGGGATCAAAAGGAGTGCCATTGGTTCCGAAATTGGAATGAAAGCTGAATAAAAACTGGTAATACAATTCTTTGTAAATATTTCCCTCAAAGCCGTAATGCTGCATCAATACCTTGTTATTTCTGAAATGATCCCCTTTTTCGTTATAGATGGGGGAGGTGATAAAGGGATTTCCAATGGTCATCCCGTAATGCGACCATCCGGAACGATAAATATAATTATTAAAATAATTGTCGTTGCCCCTCAACCCCAGTTCATTGTCGTGGACCGGCCCGCTCTGATCCAGTGTTCTGAGAAACTCAGCGCATATTCCGGAAACAAATTGATTTTTATCTTTCATCCTGATGCTAATCCCCCATAAGCCGTCTTCCACATTTCGCCATTTCATTCCGGATCCGTCTTCAAAGATGGTTTGCCAGTAAACATTGAGGTGATAATCTTTCATTCGTATATCCATTCCCATGATACGGCCGCCCAGGTGATTGCCCAGCTGGTTGGTGATTTCCCCTTCCACATCAGTCAGCGTCGAATCACCGCTTTGCGCAAAAAATATTCGCCTGTATGCTTCAAAACTGGCGGGAAAAGGCTGTTCGAAATCCGGAGATGTTCCCCCGTACTGGGTAAAATGTTCCAGGCCGTATTGAAGGCGCACAGGGAGATCTCCTCCGATTCTCACCTTTACATACTTGTGATGCAACAATACATCTTTTACATGGCGGGGTTCATCCATCCAGTCATCCCGTTTGTACTCAAACCACCCATGCTCCAGGTAACCGTCCAATTCCAGGTATCCCCTGGTAAAGGGCACCTCTGTATAACCATTGGTGCCGATTCCGATTTTGGGTATGGGACGGGCATTGCCGGAATATAATAAAGCCCCGGATGACAAGGTGGAGTCCTCGTTGCCGTATGATCTGTTTTTGGCGCCCAATAAAATATTTATAAAATAGATCTTTGACTCCAAATAGGCCTGGTTCAGATACGTTTTATTGCCGTTATTTTGCCGGCTGACAGCCTCTATGCCGTAACCTAAGCTGAAATTTTCACCGGGACTTAAATCTCCTGAGAAACCCAGTTCAAGCAGGTTATTAAACCCATCCGGCAGGTATTTTCCATTTTCATTGGACACAAACCAGAAAGGGGTGTTATCTCCGAAATAGGGCAGACTGGAAATTCCAACCTGGTAAACAGGCTTTTGTATTATCTGACCGGTTAAACCGGCATGAAAAAACGGCAGCAAAATAAAAATGACTATTAATGGCCTCAAGATATCCAAGCTTTTATAAATCGGTCAAAAATAATGAATTCCGGTTAATTCTTAAAACGCTTTAGATTGGAGACATTCATATCATATTCGGAATATTTGCTATTGAAGGTTTCTATCATGTTGTTTAACCTGCGCTTGAGGATGGTGAATTCCTCATCGTAGTAGGTCTCCATGTTGATGGTGGAAGTATCTGAAAAAGATAGCTGATAGTCAATTTCATAGCTGGTTTCCGTGGTATCCTTGTACTCTCCGGTATTCGGATCAAATGTCCTGTAATAGTTGATATGCTCATCCACAAAAGTTTCAATGCCGGCAATGATGGTGTTTTTTTCCAGGTAAGTAACATACATGCTGGTATGTTCATTCAAAGATTCGGAAAAGTCTGTTTTCGCTTTTTTTTCATCATATCCTTCTTCCCCCTGATTGTCAAAAGCTTCGTTATAATCCCGGAAGATCTGTTCTGTGTTGCCATCCGCATAAAGCTTTATGTTCCAAAGCTGAAGGAATGCCCTCGCATCAAGGACAATGTTTTCAAGCGCTGCATGACGCTCAGTGGTGGTATCCTGAACCAATACCCTTTCCATTTTTCCGGTTTGTTCATTGAGCCGGAAAACATATTTGGATTCGATGTTTTCTTCCGTGTAAACATGATCGTCGATGTTTTCCCTGGTAAACTCGCCGTTTATGATGAGTCCCATGCTGGCAATGGTTTTCTTTCCTTTTTTAATGGTAAACTGGACAGTATCGGTTTTGTTGTCCGTATCATTCATGATGAACTTGCTCTGAACATCTTCAAACTGGAGGTCTCCTTTGATGTTCACCGGGACTTCGTTGTTATAATCGAAACTTAAGTCATGGCTTAATAAGGCATTGCCATTCACGTTAAGGCGGACTTTCAGTTTTCCCGGTAAGTCTCCTTCATAATATTCTTCTATGACAGAACTGCTGGTAAGGAATGGTTCATATTTCAGTGTAAACATGGCATTGTTATCATCCTGACCGCTTTTATGCGGAAAATGGATGACCATAGAATCGGCTTCCTCATCATAATCCCAGCCACCGGCATTGTTGTTCCAGGTATAGGTACCGGTTAGATCAAGATATTCCTGCTGGAAGGATTCAAAATCATCCTCATCAGCCATGGTCAGGTTGCTGAGCAATCCGGCAATGCTCCCGTTATTTTTGTCATAATGATCAAAAGAGGCAATAAATGGCAATTCGGCAGATTTATAGGATTTTTTTGAGTTTTCCAGCTGGCTGGAATCCAACAGCATGGTCAGTTGCAACATCGTCTCGAAAGCCGATGAATGGGCCATGCCATTGAGCTTCTCAGCGAGCACAATGGCTGCATCTTCTATATTTCTTTTGCTCTTTTCGGCAGCTACATTGGTTTCTGTAGCAGGTTCCTCAAAACCATCAAAACTAAAATCTGATTCTTCTTTCTGACAGCTCATGGACGCCATCACGGATATAAAAAAAATGATGATAATCTTTTGCTTCATTTTGTAAAGGATATGTTTATGTATTTCAGACAAATTTAAAAATAATTTCAACGATTAATTCAACAAAAGGTTAACAAAAAAATTAAAAATTTGGTAACAAAAAACATTTTTATGAGTAAAATGTTATTTCATGGTATTAAAATCGAAATACCGATAAATACATTTTATTAACTAAAAAATCTAAAATCATGAGAAAGAATCTTTTTTTTCTATTCGTCATGGCACTGGCTGTGATCTTTTCATCGTGTGATGAACTTACTGGTGATAAAGAAGACACGAATGGAAAGGTATCCTTCAGTGTAGCCGAAAAAGCCCTGAAAGCATTTAATTCAGAAACCGTTGAGGGAGTAGGACTGGATGATGCCACCCAGGCTGTCATTTCCATTAGCCAAGGGGAACAAGTGCTGGCTGAATTTGACAATGCGACATTGGATTTGAGCAACTGGGGAAATGGCAGTTATACAACAAAAAGTATTGAACTGGAAGTTGGAGATGATTATGCCTTGACAACCTTTATGTTAAAGAATGCTGACGGAGAGGTGATTTATGCCGCACCGGTGTCAGGCTCCCCGACTGATTCGCTGGTGACTGAGCCATTGCCTGTCTCATTCAGCGTTTCAAGCGGAGAAGTCACCCCGGTCAATGTTGAGGTGGTCACCACACAGGGTAAAAATCCACAGGATTTTGGTTATTCTGACTTTACCGTTGCCGTAGCCAGCGATTATATTGAGGATACGGTGTACATTTCAGATGTAAAAATGGACTTCGAAAATGTGGGCATGGCTTTTATGGATAAATCCATGGGAGTTATGGAAACCAACTCCATGCTTTTGATGGAAAGTTTCATCTATTATCTTGACATGGCCGACCCCTTTGGAGAAGAAGAATCGGAACCAGAACCGGTCATGGAAGAATTGGCGGCAAGTCATTTCAAAGCGTTCCGGATAATATATAACGCCAATGAAGTGAAGCAAGGAAAACGCCCCTTTGATCAGCTGTTATCCTATAATGAAGATGAGCCGGAAACCATTCAGGAAGTGTATGACTCGCTCACCGGAGAATATACCTGGAATGAGGATACCCGTGAATGGGATATTACGGAAAGTGACCAGGTAATATTCAGATTCCCGTCAAAAATCAATGAAACCCAGGTGCACCAATCAGAAAACAACGTTGTGTTTACCATTTCAGAATACACAGGTAGCCCGATGTCTATCAAATATGTGGATGAAGAAGACTATAACGGGGATGTTCCCAAATCACTGAAAATGAATATGACCCTCGACGGGGAAGAAGTGATGAGCTATGTCATGTCAGCCCAGTATAACGGCGACGGCTTTCCATCTTCCATCAATCAATCCCTTGTCATGGATGACTATAAGTTTTCATCTGCCTTTAGCAATGATAAATCAACCCTTGTGTCAAGCTTTGATTTTGAAAAAGGCACTGCCCCGTTATATAGTTCAGAGATAACCGTAGAAGGGGATTACTCCATTACCAGTCTGGACAATGACGTCATTGAATATTGGGCATATGATGAAAACAGTGGCGAAGACGTGAAAATTTCTGAATCAGAGAAAGAAAATTATGACGACTGGTGGGTGGAAGTATATCCTGAAAGGGTCACCGATGGGGCTTCTATGTCATTTACATTAATGAACGATGTGAAACTTGCCGGATCAGTGGATATTAAAACCCTGGTGGATGAGTACGAAAGATTGGATCAGGGAGAATGGACCAATGATACGGACAAGGAATATATCGACATCGTGGATGAGAATGTAACATTATATGCCGCCTATGTGGAAGACAATAAGAAAATTGCCGATGTGGAGATTTATCCTTATGAAGCAGAAGATACCTATTGGGAATATGAATGGGATCTTGAATTAGAGGAATATGTTGAACAAGAAATTACTGAAACATATATCGACCCCATGGTTATTCTGAATTTCAGTGACGGTTCGAAGGTGGATTTCGGAACGTATTATGATGCCAGTGATTGGGGCGTGATGGAATTGCAGCAAATCATCACCTTCATCATGAAAGACCT
>CAYFUP010000073.1:0-15248 GCA_964346235.1 uncultured Bacteroidales bacterium
CCTGCGGGTATAATGATCAATAAATACATCAGGTTCATTCATCATGCCCCACTTAAATTTATTCATGAGCTTCATGAATAAATTTAAGTGGGGCAGGATGAATGAACCTGATGTATTTATTGATCATTATACCCGCAGGACTACCTCAGTCATAAAGGTAAGACACAATTTTAACCGGCTCGCCGAAAAACTGATTGAAGAAAACAAAACAGATTCTGCCATCGCGGTGCTGGACAGAATTGTTGAACTGATGCCGATGGATAAGTTTCCATATGATTTTTATACAACAGGCATCATTGAAAGTTATTACGATGCGGGTGCCATCGAGAAAGCCAATCATTTAACTGAGGTTTACTCGGAAAATTTGTCAGAAAAACTCACTTATTTTTTCAATCTTGAAAGAGAATTCATTTCGAACATCACCAATGAAATCGGGATGGAAATGCAAATGTACCAGCGCTTGATGTCCATGGCCAACAATAATAATCAAAACGAATTGCATAATGCTATGCAACAGGAGTTTGAACAGTTGTACATGAAATATAGTCAGTTGCAACAATAAAATAATAACCTTTATGGGTTTTTATCGTTGGTTTATACGAGATAAATATAAATGGATGAAACGAAGCATTATTTATAAAATTGTAATCATTATATTGCTGTCTTTCCCGTTCAGCGAATGGGCCTATGGAACAGATGCTGTCGATGATCACAATGGAAAGGAGACTGCGGAGAGTCATCATTCCCAAAAAAAGAAATTTGATCCCGGAGATTTTATTTTTGAGCACATAGGTGATGCCTATGAATGGCATGTGCTTACTTACAAGGATTTTCACCTTAGCATACCGCTATTGGTCATTGCTTATAGTGAAGACAAAGGACTAAATGTTTTTTCTTCCGCTAAATTTCATCACGGACATGAAACATATAAAGGGTTTAAAATTGCCCAGGAAGGGGATTATAAAGGCAAGCTCGTTGAAATAATGCCGGATGGCTCAACGCAAAGGCCCCTTGATTTATCCATAACGAAAAATGTAGCTTCCATCTTTTTTGTGCTTGTCCTCATGCTGATTTTATTTACTTCGGTGGCAAAAAAATACAAACGCGATCCCTTAAAAGCACCAAGTGGGTTTCAGAATTTAACGGAGACAATCATTTATTTTATCCGGGATGAAGTGGCCATACCCTCTATTGGCCAGCAGAAACATGAAAGGTTTATGCCTTATTTGCTGACCATCTTCTTTTTTATCTTATTCAGCAATTTGCTGGGATTGATACCCATTCCTCCGGGAGGAGCCAATGTTACCGGTAATATTGGCATCACAGGAGCGCTGGCTTTCTTAACATTCATCATGACCCAGATCAGTGGAAATAAATTTTATTGGCAGGAAACGTTTAATTCCCCCAATGTTCCCTGGTGGTTGAAATTTCCGATACCCTTATTGCCCCTTATTGAGTTTATTGGCTTATTAACCAAACCTTTTGCTTTAATGATAAGGCTTTTTGCCAATATTGCCGCTGGACATATTGTTATCCTGGGATTTGTCAGTTTAATTTTTGTTTTTGGAAATATCAATGCAATTGCAGGGTATGGAATTTCAGTATTGTCTGTGGGATTTGCCATCTTTCTTACGTTTCTGGAGATTCTCGTGGCATTAATACAAGCCTATATTTTTACCATGCTTTCTGCGCTATATCTTGGAATGGCTGTAGAAGAAGAACACCATTAGTCTTTTTTTGTAACATTAAATATATATATCATGTCAACTTTAACCATTTTATTACAGGCATCAGCACAGATATCTCAACTGGCGGCAGCATTTGCTGCAGCCATTGCAGTTATCGGTGCAGCATACGGAATTAGCAAAATTGCCAGTCATGCCATGGAGTCCATTGCCAGACAACCGGAAGCTGCAAGCGATATCCGGTCAAATATGATTGTATCCGCAGCGCTGATTGAAGGAGTGGCTTTTTTTGCCATTGTGATTTGTTTGCTGATTCTGTTTGTCTGAAAGAAACAATTCCCCGCTTTTGCAGCGGTTGGCTGAACAGCGGGGAATATTATTGTTTAATTCAAAATGAATAAAATATGAGCTTGTTAACACCTAGTTTCGGGATGATATTCTGGATGATAATAGCATTCATTGTGGTGCTGTTGATCCTCCGGTCATTTGCATGGAAACCCATATTGAATGCCCTGAGAGAACGGGAATATAATATCAAGGAAGCGCTCAGGTCGGCTGATAATGCAAAAAAAGAAATGAAAAAGCTGAAGGCGGACAAAGAAAAGATAACCACCGAAGCCCAGAAAGAAAAAAATGAAATCCTCAAAGAAGCCCGGGAGACGAAAGAAAAGATGATAAATGATGCCAAAGAGGAAGCCAGGCGGGAAGCTGAAAAAATCATTGAAAATGCCAAAATATCCATCGCAGAAGAAAAAGCTGCTGTATTAGCGGAGTTGCGAAATAAAGTAGTGGAGTTGTCAGTGGATATTGCTGAAAAAATCATAAAAGACCAATTGGATAATGATAAAGCACAGAAAGAATTAATCGATGCTTTATTAAATGATGTAAAGTTTAATTAGTGGCTCTTAGAAAACGTCAATAACTGTGTTATGCTCACCTTAAGCATCAGTCGCTTACGACTAGTAAGCTCCTGACAGGTAAGGCTCGCATGCCTTGTTCTTGACGCCTTATTAGAACCACTTTAGAAATATGAGTTGGTTTAGTCACATACGCTAATAAGTGTAAGTCATTGTTTTTAAACGTTTTAAATGTAGCTTAGTGGCAATAAGAAAACCATCCAACTAAAAACAGCATTCAATAGGAAAGTCAAATATATGAATGATAGTAAGATAGCCACCAGATATTCCAAAGCCATTTTTCTGATTGCCCGGGAAAAGGGAAAACTGGATGAATTAAAATCAGATATGGAATATATTTTAAAGAATTTCCATCATCATGATGTACAATTGCTTTTACATAATCCGCTGTTGAGAGCCAAAGAAAAATACGATATTCTTCATGAGGCTTTTGGTGATGAGATGGGCGAACTAACCCATCAGTTCATCAAACTATTGTTGAACAATAACCGGGAAGATAAGGTGGAAAGTATCGCCCGGAGTTTTATTGATCATTACAGGAAGGAAAAGAAAATAAAATCGGTTGTCTTAACAACAGCCGGACCGCTGGATGATCAAATGCACAAAAAATTCGTTGAATGGGTGGAAACCAGTTACCAATGTAAAGCGGATTTGAAGAAAATCCAAAAGAAGGAGCTTATCGGCGGTTTTGTATTGGATATCGAAGGGATAAAGTTTGATGCAAGCGTGGCGACAAAATTGAAAGAGATAAGGAAAGATTTGCTCAGCAAAACCCGATAGAGATTTTAAACAAATAACCTAATCAAATATACAGGAAATGGCGGAAATAAAACCAAGTGAAGTTTCAGAAATACTCAAAGAACAACTTCAGAATATTACATCGGATATAGAATTACAGGAAGTGGGGACGGTTTTACAAGTAGGGGACGGAATTGCCAGAATTTATGGATTAAATAATGTAGAAGCCGGAGAAATTATCGAGTTTGAAAATGGGATAAAAGGCATTGCACTCAATCTCGAGGAAGATAATGTAGGAGCCGTTTTAATGGGATCTTCCTTGCATATCAGAGAGCGGGATTCTGTGAAAAGAACGGGATACATTACATCCATCAAAGTGGGTGAAGGGTTGTTGGGCAGGGTGGTAAATGCCCTGGGTGAACCACAGGATGGAAAGGGCCCCATAAAAGGGGAATTGTTTGAAATGCCGCTTGAACGAAAAGCCCCTGGCGTAATATACCGGCAGCCGGTGAATGAGCCTTTGCAAACCGGAATAAAGGCCATTGATTCCATGATACCCATTGGAAGGGGACAGCGAGAGCTGATCATTGGTGACCGGCAAACCGGAAAAACGGCCATCGCTTTGGATACCATCATAAACCAAAGAGAGAATTATGAAAAGGGGAATCCGGTATATTGCATTTATGTGGCAATCGGACAAAAGAATTCTACAGTGGCAGGTATAGCGGCTACCTTGGAGAAATACGGCGCCATGGATTATACGGTAATCATTTCAGCCAGCGCCTCAGAACCTGCCGCTTTACAGTTTTTTGCCCCTTTTGCAGGTGCTGCTGTGGGCGAGTTCTTCCGGGATACGGGTAATTCAGCCCTGGTGGTGTATGATGATTTATCAAAGCAGGCCGTATCATACCGGGAGGTTTCCTTGTTGTTAAGAAGGCCGCCGGGACGTGAAGCATACCCCGGGGATATTTTCTACCTGCATTCAAGATTGCTGGAACGGTCTGCCAAGATCATAGAATCTGATGAAGTGGCCAAAAAGATGAATGACATCCCCGAATCCATCAGGGATAAGGTAAAAGGCGGCGGATCGCTCACAGCCCTTCCAATCATCGAAACACAGGCAGGGGATGTAGCCGCTTACATTCCTACCAATGTTATTTCCATTACCGACGGACAAATATACCTGGAGTCTAACCTGTTCAATGCAGGAGTGAGGCCGGCCATTAATGTGGGAATTTCGGTTTCGCGGGTAGGGGGGTCAGCCCAGATTAAATCCATGAAAAAAGTAGCCGGTACCCTTAAACTAGATCAGGCTCAATACCGGGAATTAGAGTCGTTTGCTAAATTTGGATCTGATATGGATGCTTCTACCATGGCTATCCTAAATAAAGGCCAGAAAAACGTTGAAATCCTGAAACAGGGCATTTACAGTCCCTATCCTGTTGAAAAGCAAATAGCCATTATTTATTGCGGTACGAAAGGACTAATGAAGAAGGTGCCGATTGAAAGCATAAAAAAGTTTGAAAATGAATTTCTTGAAATGATGGCACTGCAGCATGAGGATGTATTAAACGAACTGAAAGATGGCAAAATCACGGAAAAATCCGAGGAAGCCATACAATCAGTTGCCAGGGAAATATCCGCAAAGTTTAGCAAAGAAAACAGTAATCCCTAGTATAAACCTTTGATTAAATGGCCAATTTAAAAGAAATAAGAGGAAGGATTGAATCGGTCAAATCGACCAGGCAAATAACCAGTGCCATGAAGATGGTAGCGGCTTCCAAGTTAAGGAAAGCCCAGGATGCCATCATTCAGCTAAGACCCTATGCCAATAAAATACACGAAATTTTCAGGCATGTAAGTGCTTCCATCAGTTTAGACGCTGATAGTCCGTATGTCAAGGCAAGACCCAACGAAAAGGTGCTCATTATCATGGTAACATCTAATAAAGGCTTATGCGGGAGTTTTAATTCGAATGTAATCAAGGAGACGGTTAGTCTGATTAATAATAAATACCACGCGCAATATCTGGAGGGAAATGTTTTTATTTATGCCATCGGCAAAAAGGGACATGACGTACTCAAAAAACGGGACTATAATATTTACGGTTATGATGCATCGGTAACTGAACACCTGGATTTTGAAAAAAGCGCTGACATTGCCGGGGATATCATGGACAAATATGTAAGCGGAGAATTTGATATCATCGAACTGGTATATAATAAGTTCAAGAACGCAGCGGTTCAGATTCTGACCAGAGAACAATTCTTACCCGTTAAGATTACCGATGAAATGACGGAGAAGCAGGAGCCGGCTGAAACAGATTATATTTTCGAACCGAGTAAAAAAGAAATCGTAGAGGATTTGATTCCGAAATCTTTGAAAATTCAGTTTTATCGGTGCCTGCTTGATTCAAGTACTTCGGAGCATGGTGCCAGGATGACGGCCATGCACCAGGCTACCGATAATGCCACCGAAATGATCAGGGACTTGCAATTAAGCTATAATAAAGCCCGTCAGGCTTCCATCACAAGTGAGTTGATTGAAATTGTTTCCGGGGCAAGTGCTTTGAAAGCATAGGAAAAATAGAAGCCTAAGAATTATTATTGCTGGGCATTTGATGTTTTTTTTCCAGGGCCTTGTTTACACTCCATATTTGATCAGCAATTCGTTCCCCGTATTTGATGATGTCGCTGTATATTATTCCAGCTTCATATTTGTAATTCTTTTTTGTCAGTTTATTTGCATGCTCGTTTATCAGGTTGTTTTTTAGTTCATCAATTTCATTTTCCAGCTTGTCCACTTCTTCAAGACTGGCATGGGCATAATCCTTTTCAAGATTGGAGATCATCAGGTTAAATATTTGTTCTACTTTGGTAAACAATTGAATTACATTGGTTCGTAACTCCTGGGTAAACCATATTTTGTCATGTTTTTTCCGGAGGATAATTTTTCCCAGGTTATAGCTGGTGTCATTAATGTTTTCCATTAAATCAACGACTTTTAACATGGTTTTAATTCTGGCCGAACCTTTGGTACTTACTACGCCACTTTGTGAAACTTTTGTCAGATATGTAGCAATTTCCAGTTCCATCTTATCGCTGATTTCTTCATATTTTTTGATTTTATCAAAAATGATGTTGAAATGCCTGTCCCTGTTTTCCAAAAACAGGATCTTCACCAATTCAAATTGTTTTAAGGATTGTTTTGCATACAGGGCCAATTCTTTTCTGGCCTGAAGGATGGATAGTTCTGAAGTCATTAAAATACCACTGTTGATGTATTTTAAACGGAAAACATCTTCTTCATGTCCTTTTTTTATGATCAGGTATCTGGATATATTCACCAGTTGTGACATGAAGCTGAAAAGCAACAAGGTGTTGATGACATTAATAAGGGTATGAAAAAAACATAATGCCACAGGAACCGAATTGACGTTTTGGAAAGCAGAATTTCCCAGGATCTGTACCGTGAAAAAATCGGAAATTTTGAGCAAGGGGTTCATGAGCATGATGCCCCAAATGGCTCCGATGATATTAAATAAAAAATGCACCCGTGCTGTTTTTTTGGCTGTTGTGTTGGCTACGATGGCAGCCAGGTTGGCAGTGATGGTGGTTCCTATGTTTTCACCAATCACCATCGCAGCGGCTAATTCAAATCCGATCCATCCTTTGTAGCACATCACAAGGGTTAAGGCCATGGCAGCGCTTGATGATTGAATGATGGCCGTCACAGCCATCCCAATGAAGCAAAAAATCAATATAGAAGCAAATCCCATGTCATTATACTCGGAGACAAATCCTAATAACTCTGGGTTGGAGCTGATATCGGGAACGGTGGATTTAATGAAATCGAGTCCTAAAAATATCATGGCAAAGCCGATAATGAATTCACCCCAGTATTTTCTCAGGTTGATGTTTGAAAATATCAAAGGAGCAGCAACCGCCATCAGCGGCAATGCCAGGGTGCTAATGTTGAATTTGAAACCCAGTATGGAAATGAGCCAGCTGGTGATGGTGGTTCCGATATTCGCCCCCATGACAACGCCAATGGATTCAATCAAGGATATCAGGCCGGCATTGACGAAACTAACCAACATGACCGTCGTGGCGCTGGATGACTGAATCAGCGATGTGATAACAAAACCGGTCAGGATGCTTTTGAATTTGTTGGAGGTAATGGAAGATAAAATATTTCTCATCCTGGTTCCGGTAACTTTTTGAAGCCCTTCGCTCATGATTTTCATGCCGAACAGAAAAAGCACAAGCGCTCCCCCAAGCGTAAGAATTTTATAAATAATGTCTGTCATGAATCGGGCTTATTTCCAGTTGAAAAAGCGGCTAAAAGTAAGATAACAAATTGTTAATTTAAACAAAGATATATGATCATTTCATTAATTTTTATAAATTCACCATTCATTTTTATTCACCGATTCGTAAATATGATTTATTCATTTGAACAGTGCCAGAAATTTTTCAATCATGCCTTTCATGAACAGGCATTTGGCAAGTCACCGGAGAACCTTTATCATCCTGTTCAGTATATATTATCTTCAGGGGGAAAACGATTGAGACCGGTATTAATGCTCATGGCCTATAACATGTTTGATGATGAGATTTCCCATGTCATTTACCCGGCTATGGCCATTGAAATATTTCATAATTTCACATTGGTTCATGATGACATCATGGATGAATCCCCCATTAGAAGGAATCAACCTACGGTTCATAAAAAATGGAATGCCAATACGGCCGTTCTATCAGGGGATGCCATGAGCATACTGGCATACAGCTACCTGGTCAAACTAACACATCCCGGGCTAGCCGACATTATCCGGCTGTTTAATGAAACCGCCTTGCAGGTATGTGAAGGACAGCAATATGATATGGATTTTGAGCATATCCATCATGTTTCTGAAGAATCTTACTTAACCATGATCAAGTTAAAGACGGCAGTGCTGATTGCCTGTAGTTTGAAAATGGGTGCGATAATAGCCAATGCTTCACCTGAAGATGCTGAGCGGATATATGATTTTGGTATTGATATCGGTATGGCCTTTCAATTGCAGGACGACTTGTTGGATACTTATGGCAATGAAACGAGCTTCGGAAAAAGCATTGGAAATGACATCAAAATGAACAAAAAAACATACTTGTTGATAAAAGCATTGGAACTTTCCAATGAGAATCAACGTATGGAATTACAAAATGCTTTCCAGGGGAAGATGCATGACGGTGATGCCAAAATAAAAAAGGTCATTGACATATATGATTCATTGGGCATTCAAGAAAAAACACTGAAAAAAATATCCGATTATTTTCAGCATGCCCATGGGATGATAAACAATATAAAGGTAGAGGCGGACAGAAAAAGGGAACTGGAAAAGCTTATTAACAATTTGGAATATCGATCCCATTAAAAGAGGCTTCATGGGATTCAAAATGCTTCTTTTCATAAGAGATAAAAACAAGTAAATATATTACATTTGTAAGCTTAAAATCAAATCAATAATAATGGCACAATTAAAGGGAGAAATTATCCAGATTATTGGTCCCGTCGTGGATGTAAGCTTTGAGAAATCAGGTTCTGATCTTCCCAATATTTTGGATGCATTGGAAATACCCCTCGAAAAAGGTTCAAGTTTAATTGTTGAATGTCAGCAACATATCGGAGAAAATTCGATCAGGACGGTCGCCATGGATTCAACTGACGGCCTCAGGCGCGGTATGGAAGTCATTTCCACCGGAGCTTCCATTAAAATGCCTGTGGGGGATCAGATAAGGGGCCGGCTATTAAATGTTACCGGTCAGCCGATTGACGGACTGACAAACCTGGATAAAACAGACGGTTACGAGGTACACCGAAAACCACCGAAATTTGAAGATTTATCCACAGAAGCCGAAGTGCTTTATACCGGAATTAAGGTGATTGATTTAATTGAACCATATCTGAAAGGAGGTAAAATCGGCCTTTTCGGAGGTGCAGGCGTGGGTAAAACAGTCATCATACAGGAATTGATTAATAACATTGCCAAGGCCTATGAAGGATTATCCGTTTTTGCTGGTGTAGGTGAGCGCACACGCGAAGGGAATGATCTGCTCAGGGAAATGCTTGAATCGAAGGTAATATCCTATGGTGATGAATTTATGAAAAGCATGGAAAAAGGCAAATGGGATTTATCAAAAGCAGATTATGAGGCAATAAGTAAATCGAACATTTCACTGGTATTCGGACAGATGAACGAACCACCGGGAGCCAGGGCCACAGTGGCTTTATCAGGATTGTCCCTTGCTGAGTCATTTAGAGATGGAGAAGGAAAAGGCAAAGGCCGGGATATTTTATTTTTTATTGACAATATATTCCGTTTTACACAAGCGGGTTCTGAAATATCTGCCTTGTTGGGGCGTATGCCCTCCGCTGTGGGTTATCAGCCAACACTGGCATCGGAAATGGGAGAACTCCAGGAAAGAATTACTTCTACCAAACATGGATCCATTACCTCTGTGCAGGCCATTTATGTTCCGGCAGATGATCTGACCGACCCTGCCCCGGCCACCACCTTTGCGCATCTTGACGCTTCTACGGTGCTGAATCGCAAAATCGTTGAATTGGGAATATATCCTGCGGTTGATCCGCTCGACTCTACTTCTAGGATACTGACGCCTGAAATTGTCGGAGATGATCATTATCAAACTGCCCAAAGGGTAAAAGAAATATTGCAAAGGTATAAAGAACTGCAGGACATCATTGCCATCCTGGGAATGGAAGAACTTTCTGAAGAGGATAAACTGACGGTGCAAAGGGCGAGAAAGGTTCAGCGCTTTTTATCACAACCTTTTCATGTGGCTGAACAATTTACCAACACACCCGGAGAATTTGTAAACATTGAGGATACCATCAAAGGGTTCAAAATGATATTGAACGGGGATGTGGATAAATACCCTGAAGCTTCTTTTCTGATGGTTGGCACAATTGAACAGGCTATTGAAAAAGGGGAAAAACTGCTTTCTGAAAATTAATTCATGGTGCTGAGAATGCATCAATAACGGCGTTATGTTCACCTTAATTGCCAGTCATTTTCGAAAAATAAACACCCGACAATTAAGGTTTGGATAACTTGTTCTTGAGGCTTCTTAGAACCACTTTAGAATAAGTTGTTTCTTATAATCACTTAATGAAGTATAAGATATGCAATTGGAAATTATAACACCAGATAAAAAAATATATGATGGGGAGATTGATTTCATTCAGGTGCCAGGTAAAAAAGGATCATTTGCGGTGCTTAAAAACCATGCTCCCATCATTTCTAGCCTGAATGCAGGAAAAATTAAGATTTATCCTAAGTTTAAAAGGGAAGTTTTCATTGATA
Source organism: uncultured Bacteroidales bacterium (assembly GCA_964346235.1). Taxonomy (GTDB): domain Bacteria; phylum Bacteroidota; class Bacteroidia; order Bacteroidales; family CAYFUP01; genus CAYFUP01. The sequence continues at coordinate 10,710 of CAYFUP010000073.1, forward strand.
TCAAGGGAGGCATTATTGAAGTAAAAAATAATAATATAATTGTACTGGCGGATATGTAGAATCATTGCATATGGATCCAACAAAAAATCCCGTTATCATAGGCGGGATTTTTTGTTGGGGCATTTGAGTTTCTCAGCAACTTTTGTCCGGGATAAAATTTGAGTGCTGCAGCAGCTTTTGTTCAGGAGAGGATTTGAATGCCTCAGCAGCATCTGTTCAGAAGAGTTTTTTATGCCATGTGCATGCAATGGCAAGAAAGGTTATAACATCATGACAGCACCTGTGAACAATATATTTAAAGTAAAATACTTAATTATTCGATTTAGCTCTATCGGAGATATCGTGTTGACATCTCCCGTCATACGTGGACTGAAACAACAGGTGGAGGGGGCTGAAATTCATTTTCTTACCAAAAAAAAGTATGAAGACATCCTTCAACACAATCCTTATGTTGATAAAGTATATGCCTATGATCATATTATTCCGGAGTTGATTCAGCATTTAAAGCAGGAAGACTATCATTACATTATTGATTTGCACAGAAACATACGAAGTGCCATGGTTAAGTCCAGAATCAAAGCATTGCCATTTTCTTTCAATAAAATCAACTGGCAGAAGTGGCTCATGGTGAATACGAAAATTAATAAACTTCCGGATATTCATGTTGTCGACCGGTATTTAGATACCTTAAAACTATTTGATGTGCACAATGACCTGATGGGATTGGATTATTTTTTATCAGAAAACGACATCGTTTCTTCTGGTGTCCTGCCGGAAGATTTCAGGAAAGGATATATTGCTTTTGCCATTGGAGGACAGCACTATACCAAGAAACTGCCGGCCGATTTAATTATGAAATTATTACAATTAATTGATTATCCGGTGGTCTTATTAGGAGGAAAGGATGATATACCGGCAGCCGAACATATCCTGCAGCATTCCGTTACAAACCGGGTATTTAATGCATGTAACCAATACAGCTTAAACCAATCTGCATTTTTATTAAAACAGAGCAGGTTGGTGATAACGCATGACACCGGATTGATGCATATTGCTGCTGCTTTCAAAAAAACAGTGATTTCTTTATGGGGAAATACCATCCCTGCCTTTGGGATGAGCCCATATATGCCGGATAAGAATTCAAAAATATTTGAGGTAAATAATCTTCCCTGCAGGCCATGCTCAAAAATCGGCCATAGAAAATGTCCAAAGGGCCATTTCAGGTGCATGCGGGCCATGCCCTTGAAGGAGATTGCCGGATATGTGAATAGATTGATTCGGGATTGATAAATGGGATGATCATTGATTGCCCATTTGCTTCATCAGCAGTTTTTGTTCTTCGATTCTTTTTTCCAGCAATTCAGCATAGTACTTGGCACGGGCATCCTTATATTTTTGTTCACTTATCTTAGCCAGTTCATAGGCTTTGTCGAGGTTTCCGAGGATTTCATTAGCCAAGGCAAGATTATAGGCGGCATGTTTGGCCGTCACAAAATTATCCGATTGATAATATTTTCGCCAGATTTCTCTGGCTTTCTCCCATTCATTATTTTCTGCGTATTCATTGGCCATATTGAATTCGGGTGGACCTGAAGTATAATAATAGCGGGTTTCCGGTTGCCAAACCGGAGATATCCGTCTCCCGTATTCGTAAGCCATATTTTTGGCGAAGGAAGCTAAGTAATCATTTGATTCTCTGATAAATGATTTAACATTTAGGTTGATATTTCCGGTTTCCGTCCAACTGTCGGAGGCTTTTGTGGTCTTGGTATCCAGGATCTCCTTTTCATATGGATTCATTAATCGCCAGTTGAGGCTTAATTTCAATATATAATCAATGGTTTTATAATTAAAAGCATCCGAGTTTTCATATATCGTATAGTCATAGTTAAAATCATTCAGGTAAACAATGGCATCTGTATTATGCTTTTCGCATAGGGCCTTCAGTTGCTCCCAGTTTTTTTTATTTTCTTTTAACTGATAACGAATGGGTTCGGTGTTGACTAATAGGTAGCGATCCTGTTCTTCGAGAATAGATTGAAATGCGCTAGTCATGCTGTCAAGGGGACTATTGTTAAAACGATAAACAGTTTCCAGCCTATATTCACTGTCGATGGAGCGTTTTTTAAAATGCCTGACTTTGGTAAAAAATTCTTTATCGTCTTTGGCAGCCGCCACCACTAATAATTGATAAATTTCATAAGGAATGGTTACTTTTGCGGGTTTGAAAACCTCAATTTCCAGTTCATTCATGGATGGGTTTTCGAAAAGAATGGCAAATTCGCTTGAACATCCTGATATATATATGGTTAATATGAGGAAGATGACGTATTTAATAAATTTTTTCGCCTGTATTAGCATAGGGTATGAATTGATCATTATATATTAGTAACGTAAATTTATGACATGATGGTTGAAAAATAATAAATTTTTTTTTGAAAAGGCTTTTTATTCGCAACATATTATATTTAACGACCATCAGTGAAGTCCGTCATGCCGACACATCTATTAATATATCAGATAAAAAAAATAAAATGCGTGCAGTGATTCAAAGGGTTGAAAAATCAAGTGTTGTAATCAACCACACGGAAAAAGCAGCGATAGGAAAAGGGATTTTGGTTTTACTGGGCATTGAAAACGATGATGCAGAAAGGGATATTCATTGGCTTGCTGGTAAAATAGCGAGGCTAAGAATTTTTGATGATTCGCAAGGCGTGATGAACCTATCCTTGGATGATATAAATGGTGAAGTATTGATTATTAGTCAGTTTACCCTTCATGCGAGCACAAAAAAGGGAAACAGGCCTTCTTACATTAAAGCGGCCAAACCGGAGAAAGCCGTTCCTTTATACAATCAGTTTATTGAAGTCATGGAAAGTTTATTGGGCAAAGAAGTCAATACCGGCGAGTTTGGTGCACAAATGATGGTTTCCTTAATCAATGACGGACCTGTGACCATTGTAATGGATTCAAAAAACAAAGAATAATACGAAAAAAAGTTATGAAAATCAAGGAAGCACAGGAGATGGTGGATCAATGGATAAAAAGACATGGAGTCAGGTATTTCGATGAAATGACAAACCTTGCCATACTGATGGAAGAAGTTGGTGAGCTTTCGCGGGTGATGTCCCGAAAATTCGGAGAACAATCCTATAAACCCGCTGATGAATCATTCAATCTTTCCGATGAATTGGCAGATATACTGTTTGTGGTTATCTGTCTGGCAAATCAAACAAACATTGATTTAACCAATGCCCTTCAGGAAAATTTAAATAAGAAAACCCGCCGTGATGGCGACAGACATCATGATAACAGCAAACTTAGATAAATACATGATAGACTTCCGTAAAAAATTGTTTTTTTTGATCGTTTTATTTATTCCATTGAAATACAGTAAATATAATATATAACGCAACTTTAAGAGGTCAATTTGTTTTTTGAAGATTTAATTAAAAGTTTATTTTTACAACAAAAAGATTATATGGCAAATGAAGTTTCAGTCGGTATAGATGTCGGGGGTACCATCTCAAAAATTGGAATAGTGGACAATAAAGGGAATATTCTTTCCAGCACCACGATACAGACCAATGCTTATAAGGAAGTAGATGCATTTATTAATGGCCTTTATATAAAAATTGAAGAATGCATTTCTGAAATAGATCAGGACATTTATCTTAAAGGCATCGGCATAGGAGCGCCAAATGCCAACTATTATAATGGCACGGTAGAACATGCCCCGAATTTACAATGGAAGGGAATACTTCCCATTGTTGAGATGTTTAGAAAATATTACAAGGAAATTCCAGTTGTATTGACCAATGATGCCAATGCAGCTGCCCTGGGGGAATATTATTTCGGGGGTGGCAAGGAAATGGAGAATTTTATTGCGATTACCTTAGGAACCGGACTGGGAAGTGGGATTATTGTAAATGGTACGCTGCTTCTCGGGAAGAATAGTTTTGCCGGAGAAATGGGACACATCAATATGAAAAAGGATGGCAGGAAATGTGGTTGCGGCAAGAGGGGATGTCTTGAGACTTATGTCTCGGCTACCGGCCTGACCAGAACAGTGGCTGAAATGCTGGCCAATGAAGATGATGAAAGCAGTTTAAGGGATTTGCCGTTTAATCAGTTGGACTCGAAACTGATAGCAGAAAAAGCTGAGGGAGGCGATCCCATTGCCAGAAAAGCAATAGCATATACGGGTGAAATACTTGGCCGGGCATTGGCTGATATGGTGATCATTTTCAATCCCGAAGCCATATTTTTTCACGGGGGATTGGCAAATGCCGGGGATATGCTTTTGGATCCGGTTCGGAAAGCCATGGAGGATAATCTGATGGAAATCTTTAAGAATCAAACTGAATTAATGGTATCCAGACTGCAGCTTCAGGGCAAGAGCATTGCTATTTTAGGCGCCGGAGCATTGGTCTGGAAGGCACTTGATAGCGCGAATGATCCTTCATAAAGCAGGTTGAAATAAAATGAAACCTCCATGATTAAGTGTTAATCACATACGCGCATGATCAAAAAGGAGGT
>CAYFUP010000074.1:0-15179 GCA_964346235.1 uncultured Bacteroidales bacterium
ACCGCCAGCTTCCTTCAGATTCCACCTCACGATGGACACCCTTGCCTTCGGCTAATGGTTGGCGACTATAAACCCCCATAGTGGACTTTCACCACCTAGTATATTACCATGCACGGCACACAATAAAGAAAGCGACACTTGTGATGTCGCTTTACTATTGAGCGGGAGATGAGATTACTTTCAGTGAGCTCCTCCTTTTAGTCGTCGGTTCAAATTCCGCAACAGCCCAAATCTGTGATTTTGTATGTGTTGCGAGAATGCGCGGAAAACCATAAAAATCGAAGATTTTAAGTTTTTCGGCACTCGCGGCCCTCAGCTTGGAAGGCTGATGCTCTATCAACTGAGCTACTCCCGCTTGTGTACTGAAGTTTTAGCAAAGGCTTACAAGCCCTCTTTGCCAGCTTTGGCAACCAAAGTCGTAAATGCTAAGTTGAGTAAAGTGGGGAGAGAAGGATTCGAACCTCCGAAGGCATACGCCAGCAGATTTACAGTCTGCCCCAGTTGGCCGCTTTGGTATCTCCCCTTTTCTTATTATATTTTAACCTATCAATACATTAAAGAACAAGAGCCGATGGAGGGAGTCGAACCCACGACCTGCTGATTACAAATCAGCTGCTCTGACCAACTGAGCTACATCGGCTTTACAAACCTTTTCCTATTGTGGGTCACCCTTCAAAATCGGATTGCAAATGTAAAAATAATTTATAATTATAACTAAAAAAAAATAAAAAATTTGTGAATTAAATCCCCCTTGCTTTTTCCTTGCGCTTCTTGAGCTGACTTTTAAGGGCATCAACAACATGGTTGGTGGCATCTTCAAAGCGATTGCTTTGCTTCTTGGCAAATAAGTCATTCCCAGGAATTTCCAGTTTTATTTCAGCAATTTTGTTTTCATTGTTTTGAACATTTTCCAATCTTAAAAAGACTTCTGCGCTAATTATTTCATCGGAAAACTTTACCAATTTATCTACCTTTTGGCGTATAAAATCCAAAAGTTTTTTATCTGCATCAAAACCAATTGAATGAATTTGTATGTTCATAATACTGCCTCCTTTTTTTATGCCCTTGGATGAGCTTGATTATAAGTTTTTTTTAATTTTTCAAATGTGTTATGGGTGTATATCTCGGTGGCCGAGAGATTGGCATGTCCCAACAACTCTTTGATAGCGTTTAAGTCGGAACCATTGTTGAGCATATGGGTGGCAAAAGTGTGCCTGATGACATGAGGGCTTTTCTTTTCTATGGTTGACACCTGTTGAATGCCATGGTTAACAATGCGATATATTAGTTTCGGATATGCTTTTTGGCCTTTGTTGGTAACAATCAGAAATTCGTTATTAATTCCTTCCTTATCACGTACAACCAGGTATTCTTCTATTTCCTCCAGTAACCCCGGAAATACAGGCAATATCCTTTCTTTGTTTCGCTTACCGGTTACTTTTACAGTTTTGCCCGAGAAATCAATATCATTTATTTTTATATTGATTAATTCATTTAAACGGATTCCGGTAGAGTACAATACCGAAAGCGCTATTTTATCCCTCCATCCTTTGAAATCATCATCAAAATCAACATTATCAAACAAGGCCCTCATTTGGTTTTGTTCAACAAAAAAGGGCAGTTTTTTTTCGACTTTCGGAATAACAACTTTTTCCATGGGATTCTTAGAAACCAGCTCGTTTCGGAGCAGGTATTTATAAAACGACTTTAAGGTGGAAACTTTTCTGATAACGGACTTCGGGGAGATTCCTTCATTCATGAGAAATACAATCCATCCCCTGATGAGTTTATGATCAATTTCTCCGATGATGTCATCTGTAGTAATGCCACAAAATTCATAAAAGCCATTAATATCGTTCTGGTATGAGCGAATGGTGTGTATTGAGTATCGTTTCTCAACTTCCAGGTATTTAAGAAACTTGTCTTTCAACATAAAAGGATAGCTCGCTTTATGGAACTTAAGTAAAGAGAGCAAATATTGACTGCATCAGGTTTACTCTTCTTCTCTTTGTATTCTTTGACGATAAGCAGCGCGCTTGACAGTCTCCCTTCTTTTTTCAGAAGGTTTGGTGTAAGCTTGTCTATCTCTCAGTTCTTTTAAAATGCCGGTTTTTTCAAACTTTCTCTTAAACTTTTTCAGCGCGCGCTCTACATTCTCTCCTTCTTTTACAGGAATAATAATCATAATTCAGATTAATTTATTTTTGGTTTTTAAAACAATTATTTTTGGAATCGCAAAATTATAAAAAAATATTAAATTGTAAAGCATTTATACACAAAATCCTGATACGAAAACTTAATTTATTTTGCCTCCAGGTATGGTTTAATCTTTTTCCATCTCTGAACAGGCATTAAGTTGTTTTTTTCTATCTCATTGACATTTTCGATGCTGTCATCTCTAAAATCCCTGAAAGTTAGAATGTTTCTGGCATCTCGATATTCAATATACGGATGTTTCAATATGGTTTTAAAGTCTGTGGTATTCAGGTTAATTTTTTTGATGGATATGGTGTCAATGATAAAATGTTCTTTGATGCGTCTATATATCGAATCATTTATTCCATATACTTCTTTTAACTGGGATATGTTTGAGTATCCACCCAGCAGTTTTCTGTATTTGAGTATTCTGGTAGAGAAGACAGGTCCAATTCCATAGACTGTCATTAATTCATCTTTGCTGGCTGAATTGATCTCAATGAGCCGTGGTTTATCATGATGAAATACATGCTTATCCGTTTTTTTTTCATGATAATCAACGCGTGGGATATTTCTGGTCTGATTGGTATCATGTGCGCTTAAATCTGAAAGGTTTTGACAGGCATGAAATTTTTTTTGATCAAAAAAGTCCAGTAAGATATTGATCTGTTCCTTAGAAAGCTTGTTTTCATAACAGTAATTGATAAACTGACTGTCAGGTTTATACCGGTTGAATGGTTGGTAATAAACCTGTCGGTTTTTATTATTGGAGGTATCGGAATAATGGTTGCCATGGAAGCGGTTTTCTTTTTCCTGATGAGAAAATAATGAGTCTTTAAAGGCCTCGACCTGCATTTCGAAAGATTGGTCAGGTTTTTTATTATTAGCCGTGTTGATGTCAATAAACTGAAGCATCAGCAACACGATAATTATTATTGCGAGAAACAGGATTCCCCGTTGCTCGGATTTTGAAAATTCAAGGCATTGTTTTATAAATCTCATTACAGGACTATCATTTGAGATTTAAGATACAAATTCCTTATGATTTTACAAAATGTCCGGGAAAATATGATGGACTAAAAGATAAAATCCAGAATCCCTAATCCGTGCAGAAAAACAATGGTAATGCCAATAGGGGCTAAAAATTTGATGAAGAATATATAGAAAGAAAAATAAGGAGCCTTTATACGGTCTTCATTGGTTACCCTCATTTTCATGCGCTTTTTACCATAAACCCAACCGGTAAACACGGCAATGAATAAGCCACCAAGTGGCAGCAGAATATTTGAGGCGGTAAAATCAAGAAAATCAAAGATATTCAGATTGAACAGTTTAAGATCAGGAAACCTTAGGGACAAAGAACACAGAACGCCCACAAAAGAAATGGATATGGCAGCAAGGATGGTGGCATTTTTTCTTTTCAGGTTCAATTCTTCCGAGAAATAAGCCACCACCACTTCCATCACTGAAATGGAAGAAGTAAGGGCAGCAATGGCCAACAATATAAAAAAGATAATGGAAAATATTTGTCCCCCAGGAATTTGCTGAAATATATTCGGCAGGGTGATGAAGATCAAACCCGGACCGGAAGAAGGTTCAATGCCAAATGCAAATACGGCTGGAAATATCGCAATTCCGGCCAGAACAGCAATGATGGTGTCGGCAATGGAGACTTCCAGGGCGGTATTGCCCAGATGGTCGTCGTCATTGATATAAGATCCATATGTGATTAAAGTGCCCATTCCTAAACTCAGAGAAAAAAAGGCATGTCCAAGTGCACTGAGTATTCCTTCGCTGGTCAGTTTTGAGAAGTCAGGATTAAACAGAAAACTGAGTCCCTTCATTGCGCCGGGCAAGGTGATGGCCCTGATATCCAGTACGATGATAAGAACCAACAAAAGGGGCATGAGTATCTTGGCATATTTTTCTATTCCTTTTTTTATGCCGGCCATGACGATGGTGGCTGTAACCACCATAAACAAGAGCTGCCAGAATATAGGACGATAAACACTGGAAGTAAACTGATCAAATACCAATTCTAATTGTTCGGGCGATTTGCCTGAAAGATCATTAAAGACAGAGTGGAATATATATTCCAGGGTCCAGCCCGCCACAGCGCTGTAAAAGGAAAGGATGACAAAAGCTGATACCACCCCCATTAATCCCACCATATACCAGGGAGATCTGGGAGCAAGCCTTTTGAAAGCGCCATAAGCATTTCGCTTTGCAGTCCTCCCGATGGTAAACTCAGAAAGCATCACCGGAATACCTATGAGGAGAATAAAAAACAAGTAAACGAGAAAGAATGCGCCTCCACCGTAAACACCAGTGATATAAGGAAATTTCCATACATTCCCCAGACCTATTGCCGAACCTGCCGCAGCGGCCAAAATACCAAACTTGCTGGAAAACACATCCCGCGGTGGTAAAAGTTTTTTTGGACTATTGATCAGGTTTTTCGGATTCAGGTTTCTCATTTCCTGTTTCTTGTTTTTCCTATAGTTCGTGGTTCCATGAAAACGCCAATAAATGCCCTATGCTCAACTTATTAATTAAAAAAATAATACTGCCTGAAAAACTTATGGATCCATTTTCCCAAAAAAACAATTCAATGACGGAATGGTTTAAAAAAGGAGAAAAGGAATGAATGCTAAATGCTTTTCAGACAGTATTGTTGTTTTGCCATGAAAAAGATAAAAAGATTTCAGCGCATTAGTTTTTGTCGATGGCATTGAGTTCTTCGTAGGCTACTTTTAATCGCTCTACCATCGATTTTTCGCCTTCTCTTAACCAGGCCCTTGGATCGTATTTCTTTTTGTTGGGTTTATCTTCTCCTTCAGGGTTGCCGATTTGCGATTGCAAATAATCATGGAATTTTGCTTCATATTTGCGTATGCCATTCCAGAAAGCCCATTGGGTGTCTGTGTCGATGTTCATTTTAATCACGCCATAACTGATGGCTTCAAAGATTTCTTCCTTGCTTGAACCTGAGCCACCATGGAACACAAAATTCACTGGTTTTTCCGGGGTATTGTATTTTTCCTGGATGAATTTTTGGGAATTATCCAGAATATCTGGCCTCAGTTTAACGTTACCTGGTTTGTAAACCCCGTGAACATTACCGAAAGCAGCGGCCACCGTAAAATTATCACTTACTTTTTTTAATTCTTCATAAGCATAGGAAACCTCTTCCGGCTGTGTATATAATTTGGTGCTGTCAATGTCGGTATTATCCACACCATCTTCTTCACCGCCTGTGACCCCTAGCTCAATTTCCAGGGCCATGCCAATTTTGCTTAATCGCTCCAGGTATTTCTTACAAATGTCAATGTTTTCTTCTAAAGGTTCTTCTGACAAATCGAGCATATGAGAGCTAAAAAGCGGTTTACCGAATTCCTTGAAATGCTTTTCACCAGCTTCAAGCAAGTTGTCTATCCATGGCAATAACTTTTTTGCCGCATGGTCAGTATGTAAAATGACAGGAATTCCATATGATTCAGCCATCTGATGAACATGCTTTGCACCTGAGATAGCACCTGCTGTAGCCGCTTCAAAATTATCATTCGGCAGGGATTTTCCTGCATAAAATGTTGCTCCGCCACTGGAAAACTGGATAATTAGCGGGGAATTAACCTCACGGGCTGCTTCAAGCGATGCATTCACCGAGTTTGTTCCAACCACGTTTACTGCAGGCAAAGCAAATTTATTGTCTTTGGCAATTCTGAACAATAATGGCAAATCATCACCTGTGACTACTCCTGGTTTAATTTTTTCTAAAACTTTCATTTTTAATTTATTTTAAGTTAATATTCTTTTCTTAAAGAATACAAATTTAAAAATAAATCTGAATCCTCCATGCATTTTTTGAACACATGCGATTGGCTTAGCGGATAGAAGAAAACGAACTAATTATTTTCAAGTGGTTCTGAGAAGGCGTCACGAACAAGGCATGTGAACCTTAAGCGCCAGGAGTTTACTAATCGTAAATGACTGGTGCTTAAGGTGAGCATAACGCAGTTATTGAGGTCTTACTCAGAATCACTAATTATTTTTTAGAAAGGATAACCAATACCCAGGGTGATGTTAAAATCACGACTAATATCTAAGCTTCGGGATGGGGCAAATATCCATCTGTTGCCTTTATTGAAGGAAGGATCATGAATTTTCATGCCCAGATCAGCCCGGAAGATGAAAAAGGAAAAATCATACCGAAAGCCCATACCGGTGCCAACAGCCAATTCATTATAAAATCTTTTCCACCTGAACAAAGCCCCCGGATTCTCAGCTTCTTCTTCTTTGGTAATGGCCCAGATGTTTCCGACATCAAAAAAATTTGCTCCTTCAAGTTTGCCGAAAAGTTTGTACCGGTATTCAATATTGGTTTCTATTTTTATATCCCCTGTTTGGTTCGGAAAAGCGCTTATATTTTCCTGCCGTTTCACCGATCCCGGACCAAGCGTTCTTATCTGCCATGCCCTGATGCTGTTGGCTCCCCCGGCAAAATATTTTTTTTCAAAAGGCATGGCATTTGAGTTGCCGTATGGATGGCCAATCCCGAGGAAAATCCTGTATGCCAGGTTATTTTCCGGGTTCAGAATTTGATAAAACCGAACATCAATGTCCGATTTCACAAACTGGGCATATTGCGTATTGAATAATTTATAATTTCCAATGTCTTTATTTTTTTGAGTGAAAGATTTAATGCCTGATATGATATTTCCTGCAGATTCGGCATTTAACCGGACAAATATAAAATTATCCCGTTTTTTAAGGCTCTGGTTATTGAATGTAATCCGGTAACTTGAAACAGACACCAGATGAGGCTGATAACTGTATTCCAAATAGGTGTCTTCAATTGCATCTATAAATGTCTGAGTCCTGTATGGCAGGGTCACAATATTAAATTCCACGGGATTAACAAAATGGGTGAAAAACTGTCCTGCTTCCCACTGATAACCAAACTTCATATTGGCAATGGTTCTGGTATAATCCGGACGTTGCTGGTAATTATACGCAAAAGAAAGGTTTGTATTGGGATTGAATTTTTTAATAAATTGCTCGGTTTTCAGGGGAAGGAGAAATTTTTGCACCTCAAACCTGGCTTCCGTTCCCAGCTCGATGGTATTGCTGAATTCCGGGGAATTGGCCCTTTTCAGGGTCTCAAAGGCCCCCCTTAATCTGAGGTTAAATACTTCAAAACCGCTAAAGATATTTTTATGTCCGTAGCTTAAGCTTGTTGCTCCGCCAAGGTTCCCAGAAGAATTTGTGCCTTCAAGCTCAATGGAATATGACTGAGAGGCAGCAGGAGTCAATTGCACCAGGCAGTTTAAATAAGCCGTATCCGAAGCAATGAAATCTTGTTCCGAAAGCACCTGGTTGAACTGAACATTAACGATTTTATAGAGGTCAATGGAATTCAAATGCTTGTAGGTTTGTTTCACTTCGTTTTCTTCATACAGGCTGTCTTTTTCAATGTAAATGGATTGATTCAGAATTTCTTTGTTTATGTTTAACTCATTCTGATAAATGAACGTAAGATTTTTATAGGGCAGGGTATCATATTGGATAGATTGAATTAATTCCGGATTGTTTGTTTTTTGACTGAACTGGGGGAATACATATATATTATTAATTTTATATATTTTATGATGAAGGGGCACGGACTCTCCATTTCTTCTTTTAAAATCAAATTTATTGATTTCCAGGGTTAATTCTGCAAAATCTCCCTGCAATGTGCTGTCCACCTTATAATTAACATATTCCTTCGTGAAAGCAAAATAACCATTGTTTTTCAGAACATCCGCAATTCTTTTTCTTTCCTGCTCCAATAAATCGATATCCAGCGGATGATATTTTTGTATTAACCGGTTGGTGGTATCTTTGAAAATGACCCGGTTAAGCGCGGTATCTTTGATATTATAATTGATTTCTTTTATAATCAAAGGCTTATTTGCAGTGATGGAGTATTTCACAATGGCTTTTCGTTTTTTTATCATGGTGGTATCACGGACTGTGGCATGGTAATACCCTTTGTTTTTTAGAAATAATTGAAATTGTTCTTTGGTTTTTTGAACAGAATAGGGATCATAAATGGCGGGTTCTTCCCCGATTTTTTTTAACCAGTTATTCCACCAGTTGTCTTTTTCGGTCTTAGCCAAATTGTAAAGCCACAAATAAAATTTGAATCCAAATATCTTTTTATTGGGGGATTGCTGGATGTATTTTCTTAAAGCTTTTTTATCAAGATCATTATTTCTTATTTCAATTTCATATTCTTCCAGCAAATATTTGTTTTCCGGTAGTTTTCTGGCCGGGTTGCAAGAAAGCAAAAAGGCCAATAAAATGATATATGGCAGGAGAGGTATGTTATATAGTGATTTCAAATATTAAGATAAATTTTTTGAGATCTAACCGATTTTATAATAAAACTTTTTTATTTTGCCAATGAATGGTCATTAAACATAAATTTCTGCAAATATAAATCAAATATTATACCGTAATATGCCATCAAATCAAACCATAAAATACATTCATTCATTGCGACAAAAAAAATACAGAAACATACATAAGCAATTTGTGGCAGAAGGAAGTAAAATTGTTTCGGCATTGATGAATGGTTATTTTCATATTGACAGGATTTTTGCTACTTCCCAATGGATTGAATCACATCCTGATGCAAAAGAAGAATATAACACCGTTCCAGTGAAGCAGAATGAATTGAAAAAGCTAAGCAGTCTTAAGACCCCAAACCAGGTGCTTGCCTTAGCTGATATCCCGGAAAACCCAGTAAAGGAACAATTAAATGAGGAGACCCATATCATAGCGCTTGACAAAATACAAGATCCTGGTAACATGGGCACCATTATCAGGATTGCCGACTGGTTTGGTATCCGGCATATTATCTGCTCTGAGACAACGGTCGATTGTTATAATCAGAAGGTGGTACAGGCCACCATGGGTTCGATTGGAAATGTAAGGGTCATTTATACCGATTTGGTTGAATACTTAGGTCAGTGCTCCAACCGTAAAATTTATGGAGCCTCCTTACAGGGTACCAGCATTTATGAAGAAACATTTGATGAAAAAGGCATCATTGTATTTGGAAATGAGTCTTCCGGTATATCAAAAGCAATAGCTGACAGGGTGTATCAGCACATATATATTCCTCATTTTCCACCATATGAAAGAAAGGCAGATTCACTGAATGTCTCCGTTTCCGTGGGTATTATTTGCAGTGAGATAAGAAGGAGAGCCCATGAATTTTTCCTGGAATAGCGGATGGATTAAATGCCTGGAGTTTATTCCTTGTAAATGACTGGTGTTTAAGGTCAGCATAACGCAGTTATTGAGGTTTTCTTAGAATCACTAATTATAAAAGTTCATGGTTCGTTCCAGACCGGTGGTCACATAACTATGTATGATTTCATGGGCCTTTTTGTAAATTTCGGGAAGCTGAGCAGATTCCTCTTCAGACCATTCACTTAACACATAATCCACTTGCTGACCCGGCCAGAAGTCGCTTCCAATACCAATTCGCAATCTTGCAAAATTCTGATGTCCCAATATGTCAACGATATTCATCAAACCATTATGTCCACCAGGGCCTCCCTTTGCCCTGAGCCTTAGTTTTCCGATAGGCAGGGCCACATCATCAACGATAACCAGCAGTCTTTCTTCATTTAATTTAAGCTTTTTCAGCCAGTAATGCACCGCCCTTCCACTAAGGTTAACATAGGTGGAGGGTTTTAAAAAATAAAGATACCTTCCTTTATATTTATATTCGCCTAAAAACCCGTACCGTTTGTCCTGAAAAATAAAACCGGATGATTCAGCCAATGTGTCTAATACTTCGAATCCTACATTATGCCTGGTATGAGCATACTTTTCCCCGATATTGCCAATGCCAACAATCAGATATTTCATTAAGAACTAAATGGATAAAATTGGATTCAGATAACAGATATTTATTCTTTGCGTGCTTCCTCTCCGGATGCTTCGTCTTCGGTAGTCCCTTCTTCTGCTGCTTCTCCTTCTTCTTCTCCTTCTTCCATTTCAGCTCCTGCTCCGCGTGAGGTTCGCGTAAGTTTCACAGAGCACACCACATCATCTTTTGGATCGAGCAATTCCAGATTTTCATAGGAGAGATCGCGGACTTTCATGGTTTTTCCCAATGTGATTCCTGATATGTCAATGTTTAAATGACCCGGCAAATCTTTGGCCAATCCATATGTGGTGAGCCTTCTTTTCAGCAGGTGTAATTTTCCGCCTTGCTTTACCCCTTCAGAGTCGCCGTGGAGTTTGACCGGCAATTGAACGGTAATCTTTTTATCGTCAGTCACCTCTAAAAAATCAATATGTTGAACTCTATCCGTGACCGGATGAAATTGTATGTCTTTAATAATTGATTTATAGGTTTTTCCGTTAATTTCCAGGTTCACAAAATATACATCAGGGGTATAAACCACATGGATCAATTCATTATAAGGCACATAAAAATGAATATTTTCTTCACCTCCATAAATGATACATGGCACATTGCCTTCTTTACGAATCTTGTTGGTTACCTTTTTAGAAATTTCTTGTCTTTCAAACGCTTTAATATCAGCTGAATTCATTTTATTCGTTTTTTTAAATTTTGGAGTGCAAATATAATATTTAAAAAATAAAAGTTGAACTGATGGATTGATTATTATACACTTTATTGATGACATCTGCAAATAATTCTGCCACAGAGAGGATTTTAATTTTTGATGAATGATTCCGGATGGGGATGGTATCGGTCACCACGACCTGGTTTAAGGCAGAATTTTCGATTCTTTCGTAGGCGGGTCCCGACAGGATGGGATGTGTGGCCACAGCCATAACACTTTTTGCCCCGTTATCCATCATCATATTGGCGGCTTTGGTGATGGTTCCGGCAGTATCAATGAGGTCATCCACAATGATGACATTTTTCCCTTTCACTTCCCCGATGATTCTCATTTCCTCTATCACATTGGGTGCTTTTCTGAGTTTATAGCATATGGCCATTCCTACGTCCAGGTACCTCGAGTAGGCATTGGCTCGCTTAGTGCCTCCCATATCCGGCGCTGCAATAATGATATCTTCCAGGTTCAGGTTTTGAATGTAGGGGATAAAGATAGAAGACCCATACAGATGATCCACAGGAATATCAAAAAATCCCTGAATTTGATCGGCATGCAGGTCCATGGTCATCACCCGGTCAACCCCTGCAGCCATCAGCAGGTTGGCTACCATTTTAGCGCCGACGGAGACCCTGGGCTTATGCTTCCTGTCCTGACGGGCATATCCGTAATAAGGCATCACAGCCACAATTTTGTAAGCTGAAGCCCTTTTTGCCGAATCAATTAGTAACAGCAATTCAAAAAGATTTTCTGTGGGCGGAAAAGAAGACTGGATGATGAAGGTGGTGGTTCCCCTTACTGATTCCTCGTAAGAAGTCTGAAATTCACCATCGCTAAAGTGAAAGATGTGGGTTTCGCCTAATTTTGTGCCGAATCTTTCAGCTATTCTTCCGGCCAGTACACTTGACGCAGTGCCTGAAAACAGCTTGATAGGGGAATTGTGTTGCATTTTTTGCACCTTATTAATTAAGTGCCGCAAATTTATAAAAATTATATTATTTTATGGCAGGATTTTTTATGTGGAAACATCAAGTATGTTTTCTCCGGTCGTGAAAAATTTTTGGATAATCAGTGGTTGAACCATCCATTAAAATGATTTCACTAATTTCGCTAACCAGTTTATTGTGAGACTTCAATCATGATTTGTGTTCCCTCTAATGCGGATGCTCCGTAATCCAATACAGCTGATAAGGAATACTGACCATTTGAAAGCACATCAGGCAATTTTAATTCCAGTGTTCTGGTGGTTTTTGGATATGCCTGAAATTTGAGGGGACTAAAAGTTCTTTCTTCAGTGGTTCTGATATCGGCGGCAATGAGATAAACCTTGCATGAAGCAATGTTATCACCAACATTGTTAATATCAACTTCAAAAGTTCTGATGGAATCGGAAGGTTCGGTGGCTTCTCTTAAATTGTTTATCAAGACCTTGCTGTTACCCCTTGCTCCCGGAGGGGTCTGACTGATCTGAATGGCTATTCTTCCTGAGATATTCAGGCCTGTTGTCACTTCCGCATCCGCCTCAAAAGCTTGTTGCTCCTGGGCCGGAGAGACCGTTATAATTCCCCACTTCGAAGTAAAATCATCCAATGGAGCCTGAAGGGACACTTGTGCATTCTTTTCCTCATTTGGATTGATCTCGAGATAGCTGGGTGAAATGGTAATAATATTGGCCAAGGTATTCCGGGTGGAATTGGCTTCCAGGTATTGGGTTTTTCCTTGTCTGTTAACCAGGTAATCCTTTACCTCAAGCAAAATTCCTACCTTGCGGTTGCTGTGATTCTTAACAAGAATGTTTCTGACCTGCATTTCACCTGGCTCTGCATTAAAAGCTATTTTTGTCGGTGCAACAGAATAATCTTGTGCATTTAGCAATGATAATGAAAAGATTATGGTTGCAATATTGAAAAATATAAATTTATTCATGGCAGAATTATATTATAGATGATTAATAAACAGTACATTACAAAAAATCTACCCCCTAAATTTAATTTATACGTGACAAACAAATATTTGTTACTTTTGTTTGAAACGGACAGGATATCGTTATTTATATAACTTTTATTATTTTTACATATTGTATTAATCCAATTATAATTCATGGATAATTCATACCCCAAATTGATAATAAAAATAAAAGCATGAAATTTATGCAAAAATACAAAATATTATATGTATTTCTTTTTATCATGGTTTTGTCGGGCCACTCCAGGATACTGGCCCAGCAAATTCAACCATTGTCGGCCGAGCAAGAGGACAATATTGAAGAATATGAGGAACTGGTGGATATTTACAGAGGCCAGGATGATCTGAAACAAGCGGTTTCCTATTTAAACCGCATAGCATTTATATATTGGGAAAACGGACACCTGAATAAAGCGGTGGAAAATTTTTTAACGGCGGTTTCCCTGAATGAAGATATTAATGATAGAAACAGCATGGTGGACAATAAGATTATTTATAGCAATTTGGGATTGATATATGCAGATATGGAAGATTTGGAAACAGCCCTGCAGTATTTTAATAAGAGTTTATCCATCAGAAGGGAGTTGGGCGACAGGAAGGAAATAGCTGCAGGATTAATTGATGTGGCCTATATATTAAGACTATTAGGGGATTATGAATCAGCCAATGATAATCTTGAGGAAGCTTTGCAGATTTCCCTTGAAGGCGATCATTCTCAATTGATTCTTAGTTGCTACAATGAATTAAGTAAAAATTATGACCAGATTGGAAATGTAAAAGCCGCGGAAGAGCACAGAAATAAATACCAGACCTATCAGCAAATCCTTAATGAGCAAGCTCAACGGGAAGAGTTTCAGGAAAGGGAAGCCCAGAATGTTGCAGAAATTCGTAAAACAAAAGCAGAAGTCCAAGCGCAACAGTTGGCTTCTGAATTAGAGCAGTTGAGAGCCCAAAGGCGGCAGGACTCATTGTCTGAAGTGGTGGAGGCCAGGGAAGATTCCCTGGTAAGGGAGAGAGAATTAGCACAGTTAAGGGAAGAACGTATTGAATATCTTGATGCTCAAGCCAAAATGCAGCAACTGGAACAGGAAAACCTGGAAAGAAGGCAACAGCAACAACAACTAATTATATATGCCGGTTCTGCTGTGTTGTTTCTTATCCTGATTCTTTCCGTCATATTAATTCGAAACAATATCATAAGAAAAAAAACAAACAAAGAATTAGCGAATAAGAATAAGGAGATTGAGGAGAAAAGTGACCAGTTGCAGGATGCATTTGAACAAATTGAAGATCAGAACATAAAAATCACCAAAAGTATCAATTACGCCCAGGGGATACAAAAAGCATTGCTTCCGCAGCAAACCTTGCTAAACGATTACATACCCAATTCTTTTATATTCTTCAGGCCAAGGGATATTGTGAGCGGGGATTTTTATTGGTTTAACGAAATTGATGCCCGGGTGGATTTATTTGAAACCAGGGGGGAATTTAATGCCAGGCGACAGGAGGATAAAATAAAAGAAGATGAGTTCATAACCATAAGAAATAACAAGTTTGCCATATCTGCAGTTGATTGTACCGGACATGGAGTTCCTGGGGCATTTATGTCCATGATAGGGTATAACCTGCTGGATGAAATTATTGGCAGCGGCATCTCAAGGGCGGATATCATATTAAATGAACTCCATAAAGGGGTTAGAAAATCGCTGAAGCAAGATTTAACAGAGAATCGTGACGGAATGGATTTGGCCTTATGTGTCATCAATAAGATCGATCGCACCGTACATTATTCCGGTGCTTCCAATCCCCTTATTTATATAAAGGATGGTGAGATTCATCACATCAGGGCTGACAGAAAGGCCATCGGCGGGGTGCAGACGGAGGACAAAAGAAGATTTACAGGGCATACCATTAAAGTGGACAGTCCAACCTGGTTTTATTTGTTTTCTGATGGCTACCCGGATCAATTTGGCGGGAAGCGGGGAAAAAAATTCATGTTGAAAAACCTTAAAAACCTCTTGTTTGAGATCCATTACAAGTCCCCGGAGGAACAAAACGAAATCCTTGGAAAGAAACTGGATGAATGGCAGGGAGATGGTTTTAAGCAGGTGGATGATGTCCTGGTGATCGGCTTTCAGTTAGGGGGAACGCCTTATACCAGGAAAGATGAAAAGACGGAAAAAAAGACAAAAATGACTGAAGAAGAGGAAGTCATTCAGGAGAAAAAACATGAAAAACAGCAAATCACGACCGAAGCTTAACCATGTTTCACCAAACTCTGATCATCATGGCGACCATTATCGTAACTATTTTTAAATTTGATCGTACAATTAAATTGAAATAAGTTTTGTGATTATAAGCCGGAAATAATGC
>CAYFUP010000075.1:0-15039 GCA_964346235.1 uncultured Bacteroidales bacterium
CTCCTCTCACGTGGGTTCCGATGGTACCGAGGTAACCGGCATCCATTGAAAATTTGGCGTTATCATTAAGGCTGTAATGACTCCTGATAGTTCCGGATGAATAGTCATTGGCATCAGAACGAATGGTGAACAATACTTCATCAGGCAATGAGGTTCCCGGAGCAAAGCAGCTTAAAATACTGTCTGCCAGTCCACCATTAGGTTCTCCTGAAAACTGTTCAATCACTTTTGTGGCATAAATGGCTGTGCTGTCCCAGTCTTCATCATAAAAATATACCCTTGAGAGCAAAGCATTGGCAGCCACGGTACTTGCTCTCCCCTCTGTGCTTTTGCCTTGCAGCAACTCAGCTGCTTTTTGCAGGTCAGTGGTAATGAAGTTGATAACTTCTGTTTCTGAATTCCGGGAAGGAAAAAAATCAATGGCCCTGGGCTCAGTCAATATGGGAACCGAGAGTGTTTCATCATAACCTTGTACATCGTATGCAATGTACTGATTCAGGTAAAAATACGTTAATGCCCTGATAAACCGGGCTTCCCCTTCAATACGCTGTCTTGTAGAAGGATTCATATCCTGATCAGTGACTTCAGGCAACTGCATGAGGATGCTGTTCACTGTATGAATGGTAAAATAACTTTCCTCCCAGAATCGCTGGATAATCTGGTTGCTTTCTGCTGATACGGTTTTGTTCAGCATTTGCTCTTCCTCAAATACGGTGTTTTCCAGTCCGGATTTTTTAACGGTGCCGGCCAGCATGTCGGCTGCTATCCAGATTCTGCCCCCAAAAAGATAGGAGTCCTGTAAACGGTCATAAGCGCCGATTAAACCGGCCTGTATTCCCTGGGTTGAGCTCAGTGCATTCTCTTCAGTCAGGTCCATTACCGGATCCACTTCAAGCATATCCTCACAAGAAAAAGATATAACAAGGATGCTTATAAAGATTAATATTTTACTTATATGTTTCATTTTTATACAGGTTTGATATTTAAAAATTCATTTCAATTCCCATGGTATAGGTGGTGACTTGTGGCGGAGACAGGTAGGTTACGCCCTGGGTAATGTTACCAAAGCTATCCCGGTTGACTTCCGGGTCCCAACCTGTATAGTCCGTTAGGGTCCACAGGTTTATTCCACTCACATATAATCGAAACTTACTTAGATTGATTCTGTTTGTCATTGCAGCAGGCAGGGTATAACCAAATGTCAGGGTTTTCAACCGCAGGTAACTAGCATCTTCCAGGTATCTGGTGGAGTTATAGTTGCGGTTATCAGGCTGCCAGTATAGTTTATGGGAGGTACCATCAGGGTTGTTTTCGCTCCAGGCGTCTTTGACTGCAGCCAGCTGGTTCCAGTTTCCGTCAAAGCCTCCTATCAGGAATTTCCCGTCATCCCGGTAAACATCCTGTCCCACGGAGTAAGTAAAGAACACATTCAGGTCAAAACCAGAATATTCAAAGGTGTTTCGTATCCCACCATAATAATCAGGATATGACTGTCCCGTATAAACCCAGTCCCGATCGAAATTAAATTCGTTGGTGGTCTCATTCCAATGGTTTAGGAACACTTCATCACCCGGCTGGAGGGTGATTTCTTTGGTGGTGGTACCTAAATCTTTGTTATTCGGGTCAACCCAATCAGTAACCTCTTTTGTAAGCGGGTCAGTCTCCTGGTAAATGCCGTCATATCTGACAAGTTTTCTGATACCGATGGGATATCCTTCAGCGACAAAAGTATTGCCAAATGTTTCTCCGGGAATTTCTTTGCCATCGGTATCAATGACCTCATTCTTGTTATAGGCAATGTTAAAATCGGTTTTCCACTGCAGTCCGGAGGAAGGATTAAGGTTGTTGGTAGAGAGGAAAAACTCGATCCCGTTGTTTTTCATTTTGGCGGTGTTGGCAGTCACATTGCTAAATCCTGTCGTGCGTGGCAATGGCTGATTGAATAACAAGTCCGTCGTATTTTTTACATAATAGTCAAATCCTCCGCTAACCCGTCCTGTAAATAGCCTAAAGTCAAGTCCCACATCCCACTGAGCAGTGCTTTCCCATCCCAAATCAGGATTGGGAGCCTGCTTGGCTTTTAAACCGGGAGCCGATAAATAAGTAGCTGCTTCCCACAAGCCCAAGTAAGGCAGGTTTTCCGAGGTCTCTGAGTTACCCTGAATCCCGTAGCTACCCCTTAGCTTGAAGAATGAAATGGGAGCAATGTTGAAAAAGGATTCTTCTGATACCGTCCATCCTAATGATACGGCAGGGAATACGCCCGTGAAACGTTTATTTTTACCAAACCTTGAAGAGCCGTCACGTCTTAAACTGAAATCAACATAGTATTTTTCACTGTAATTATAGTTGATACGTCCAAAATAGGATAAAAACCTGTATTCTGTTTCAAAACCGTCAATTCTCTCGATTCCTCCACTGGAAGGATTCTTGAGCGCAGGGTTAGGAAAGTCTTCTCCTTCAATTTTGCTTTCGAATTGCCTGAACCGCTGATATGACATTCCCAACATTGAGGTTATATTATGAACCCCAAAAGATTTATTGAAATTCAAAGTGTTATTGGTGGTATAATCAACGATTCTTACCCGCCTATCCATGGAAATGGCTTTGCCACTGCTCTGAACCAGTGCACCTGTATATCTGGTTTCCCGCTGGTTGTACAGATTCGTTCCGAATTCCAGTCGCAGGTTCAACCATTCAAAGAAATGGTATTTGGCATAAACATTTCCCAATGCTTTGATATTGTTCATGGCATAGTCCATGGCATGATCATAGGCAACCGGATTGGTCCCGGATGAAGGGGCAAAGAAATTGCCGGTTGAATCCCGCACAGGCATGACAGGAAGTGCGCGGCTTTGTGCCGTGCCCAATCCTCCGGCCCATCCTGTCGGAACCCTTTCGTTTACCTCATTGGCTAAGCTGAGTTTGGTTCCGAATTCAATTTTGTCAGTTGCCTGGTGATCTAAATTTACTTTTCCGCTTAACCTTTTGTAATCATTGCCTATCATGATGCCTTGTTCATCGCGAAGGCCTCCTCCAACATAAAAAGTGGTTTTTTCATTCCCGCCGGAAGCTGATAAATTGGCCTGATTGACATTTCCAAGTCTTGTCATCTCGTCTATCCAGTCGGTATTGGTGTTATCAGCAATTTCTCTTGTGATGCCAAAAGGCAGGTTCTCATAGAAGGCCTGGTAGTTATTGGTGGTATCATTGCCTGAATTGGCCCAGGCTTCTTTTGCATAATTCAGGTATTCCGGTCCGTTTAAATACTCCGGGGTATTGGTTACCTGGTTTACACCATAAGAATAATTGAAGTTGAAATTGGTTTTACCTGCATCTCCTGATTTGGTGGTTATGAGTACCACACCGTTTGCAGCACGGGCACCATAGATGGCGGCTGCGGATGCATCTTTTAATACTTCAATGGATTCAATGTCACTGGGATTTAACATGGACAGGGCACTGGTACCGTCAGCCCAACCCTCAGCAAAATCACCCGTAATCATGGGTATGCCATCAATAACATACAACGGTTCACTGCTGGCCAAAATGGAGGTAGTACCCCTGATGCGGGTGGTTACTTTTCCACCAGGCATCCCGTTGGACTGGGTTATTTGAACCCCGGAGGCCCTGCCCTGTAAACCGGCTTGCAGGGAGGGTATGGGGGCATCAACAATTTCATCGGCACTTACAGAAGATATGGAACTATTGATGTCTCTTTTTCTGGATGATCCATATCCGACGACGACCAATTCTTCAAGCTCAGTGACCATTTCTTTCAGCACGAAATCAACGGTCACATTATCACCTGCAGGAACGGTGATGGTTCTTTCTACTGTGTTGTACCCGACAAAGGAGGCTTCCAGAATAATCTCACCGGCTTCTATGCCTCTAATTTCATAGTTTCCATCAACATCAGTCGCATCTCCTTTGGTGGTGTTTTTTACAGCAATGGTTGCTCCGGGCAAGGGCTCATTGTTGGTATTGGTCACCTTTCCCGAGACATTTCCGGTTTGTGCACTGGCAGACACAATAAATGCCGTCACCATTGCAAAAGTCAAAACGTACTTTATTTGCTTCATCATAATCGTAAAAGTTTAGTTGTTCATTAGTATAATTATTTTGGGTTATTAGTCGATGTATATCGCATGGCTGAAAAATATTCATGATGTTGTTAATGAATAAATGATTATTAAATCAAAATTAAGGAAAAATTAACCCTGATAATTTTCATTAATGGGCATAAGTTAAGAAAATTTTGCCTAAAAAAGGATTCTTATCAAATACAGTCTTTGAATCAAACGTTTGCAGGAAAAATCACTGATTTTTATTGCCAT
Source organism: uncultured Bacteroidales bacterium (assembly GCA_964346235.1). Lineage (GTDB taxonomy): Bacteria > Bacteroidota > Bacteroidia > Bacteroidales > CAYFUP01 > CAYFUP01. Next base: position 4,338 of record CAYFUP010000075.1, read on the forward strand.
AGCGGTGTTTCTCATGATAATTGGAATATTTTATCAAAATGAACCCCTCATTAAATATGAATTAAATGACAAATTGGGGTTATCCGGTCCAGTATTCCTTTCTCAGGATGGTGGACTTCCGGATAATCAGTTGAGGATCAATTTTTTCAGTTATTGATGGGTAATCATCTCCCCTCAAAAGGCGGTCGAGCAATAAAGTAGCGGCTTTTTCCCCGATTTTATAACCGTATTGTTCCACGGTGGTAAGCGGAGGGTCTGTCATGGTGGTGTAATTGCCGTTGCCAAATCCTGCAATTTTGAAATCTTCAGGGATATTAAATCCATTTTCTTTGATGGTTTGCAAGGCACCAATGGCTGTTAAGTCGTTGACGGAAAAAATGCCGTCAGGAGGTTGTCGCTCGTAAATTAATCTTTTGGTAATAAGCCTGGCAGCTTTATAGGAATCACATTCAAGGATGAGGTTCTCATCTACGGGCAGGTTATTATCTTTCAATGCCTGGATATACCCTTCCCGCCTGTATTTGCCAATCAACAAATCGGATGTGGTACCGAAGTGCGCTATCCTTTTGCAGCCTATAGAAATTAAATGGTTCACGGCATCATAGGCTCCTTTGAAATCATCCACGATCACCCGGTCCGTTTCCATTTCTTCGCAAATACGGTCGAAAAACACGATGGGAATGTTGTTTTTTTTAAAATTATAAAAATGACTGAAATCTTTGGTATCTTTCGAGACTGAGACCAAAAGGCCTTCTATTCTGCTGGATAGCAATGCCTGTGCATTTTTTACTTCCCGGAAGTAGGATTCATTCGACTGGCACATCATCACGTTGTAGCCAGCATCATAAGCTACATCTTCAATTCCGCTCACCACTGTACTGAAAAAGAAATGGACGACTTCAGGAATAATAAGACCAATGGTGTTGCTTTTGCTGTTTCTTAAGCTCAATGCCAGCGCGTTGGGCTTGTAGTTGAATTTTGCAGCCAGCTTTCTGACTGCCATTTTTGTATCCTTGCTGATATCCGGGTGATCCTTGAGAGCTTTGGAGACTGTGGAAGGAGAAATACCCAATTCCCTGGCAATATCTTTAATTGTCACTTGTGCACTTCTCATTATAAATATAAACTTTTAAAAATTTTAATAAAAATAACAATTTTATAAAGCAAACGATTGAAATCATTATTTTAATGCAGATTTTTCTGCTAAAAAACACTGATGCAAAAAAAAATAATCAGTTAAACCATATTTTTAATCAGTAATTTGGTTTAAATTAGCTTAAACTTATATTAACTTTATTTTTGAATTAAACTTTATGAATTATGAAAAACATTTTACAACGTTTAGGAGCTATGGCAGTGATGGCGGTTATTACCATTTCTGCTTTCAGTCAGCAAATGCCGGCAGCAATATCCATTGAGCCATCAAATGCAACCGGCTGGGATGAAATAACCCTCACCCTGGATCCTTCAAAAGCCTGCGTTCCGGATGGGAAAGGCAGTGTTGAGGGCGCCTCTGTGGTGAAAATGCACTCCGCTGCATTTTTGTATGATGACATTGACAATTGGGGAAGCGCCTGGGGTGGTGTCGGTGTTGACTATGATGCTGAGCCAAAGGACGGGGTGCATGATGCCCCTGACCTGACACCCAATGGAGATGGTACTTATTCAATCACCTTTGTCCCTGCTGATTTTTATGGGGTTGAAGAAGGGGCTACCATCATCGGAATCTCTGCGGTATTTAACAGCGGCACCTGGGACAATGAAGCGAAAGATGTAGGAGATGATGGTTGTGGAGATTTTTACATTCCGCTTAGTTATACCGATCCCTCTCCTGCCTTGAAATTCAAACTCGATTTGACCTATCAGGAAGAGCTGGGCAATTTCTCCACTGATGGTGAGGCTTTTGTGGTGGTAAATGACACCGAGTATAAAATGGATCAACTGTTGGAAGGCATTTTCCCGGTTTCAAAGTTTGAATATACCTTAAAAGACGGAATTACCGAAGGGGAAAGCTATACCTATTATTTTAAAATGAACGACACCGAAGAATCGATTGATCCAAGGACTGTTGAAGCGGAAGGTTTTCAGAAGACACTGGATCATTATTTCAATGATGAGAAACCGGTGGCCACTGGCAATGTGACCTTTACGGTGGATATGCGCTACCAAATCCGGGAAGGCAAGTTTGATCCGGATAGTGATACCCTGGATGTAGCCGGTTCCATGAATGGCTGGGATGGCAAAGACCATTTATTAACCGATGCGGATCTAGACAGTGTTTATGAAGTCACCGTTGAGCAAGTGGAGCTGGGTGTCATTGAATATAAGTATCGCATTAATGGTAACTGGGATAACAGTGAATTCCCCGGTGGCGGACCCAACAGGAAATATACCGTTACTGAAGGGGACATCATGACCAAGGACATTTACAGCAATTACCGGCCCGGTTGGGTGCCATTTACATTTAACGTGGACATGACCGTCAAAATTGATTCCAATCAGTTCGATCCGGCTTCCGATTACTTGGATGTTCAGGGAACCATGAATGGCTGGGATGGCAGAAATCACCTTTTTGATGATGACGGGGATCATGTTTATACCACCAGTTATATTGCGCCCAAGATGGATACCATAGAATTTAAATTCAGAATTAACGGTAGCTGGGACAATGACAAACATGAATTTTCCGGTGGCCAGCCAGGCAGAAAAATATATGTGGAAGATACTGCCGGTGGAGTGACCAATGTAATGGAACCCGTTTACTTTAACGATGTGGCGCCTCCTCCGGGTGTAGTCACCTTCATGGTGGATATGAAATACATGATCGAGGATGGAAAGTTTAATCCTGATTCTCATTATGTGGATGTGGCAGGTTCATTTAATGAATGGGATGGGAAGAATCATCACATGACCGATGAGGATAATGACAGCGTTTATGCCGTTACAGTATCCATGGCGCCCAAGCAGGTAATCGAATTCAAATATCGAATCGACGGAAGCTGGGATGATGACAAGAGTGAATTCCCTGCAGGGGGTGCAAACCGAACCTTCTATGTAAAAAGCGACACCACCACCTTCCATGGCATATTCAATGATTACCGGCCAAATTATGTTCCGGTTGTTTTCAATGTGAACATGGGCCCATATACAACAGCAGGCAAATTTGACCCGGAAATGGATTTCCTGGATTTGGGCGGATCATTTAACGAATGGGGTGCCAACCCGGTTTATTTGACAGATACGGATAATGACAGCATTTATTCGGCGAAAGTGCCCATGGAAATTGGCGCTGACATTGAATACAAAACCAGGATTAATGGTGACTGGAACACCAGTGAATTTCCAGACGGGGGTGATAACCGGACTTATACCGTGCTGGATACTGCCGGCGGAGAAACCAATGTGATAGATATTTTCTATAATGATGAAGAAGTGGTTTCCATTCGCAATATTGTGATTCGTTCCAATAATGTGGAAGTTTATCCAAATCCTGTCAGGGATATATTGGTCGTGAAAAACACCACAGAAATTGACCGGGTGGTTATTACCAACCTGTCCGGTCAGCAGATGCAGCATCTGAATATGGCTCCCACACACAAAGTGAACCTCAACACAGCCGGATTAAGCAATGGATTTTACATTGTTACGGTTTATAGCAACCGTCAAATTGTTGGGGTCAAAAAGATCATGAAGCAATAATAAATCAATGATGTTTGATGGAAGAGGTCGGTCATTTGACTGACCTCTTTTTGTATACAGCGAAAAGATTGAACACCAAATATTTTAGATATATAATGACAAGAAAAGATGTAATTAAAATAATATTTTGGACAGCCATTTTTTCAGGAATACAATGGCAAACAGCATATTCCCAGATTATCCGTGCCATACCGGTTTTCCCTACCCAGGAAGATTCGGTACGCATTATTTATGATGCCGCCGAGGGGAGCAAAGGACTTATGGGATATAATGGCGATGTATATGCGCATACGGGGGTTATTACTTCCGAAAGTACCTCCGGTAGCGACTGGAAATATGCTCCGCAATGGGGGGACAATTCTGAAAAGTACAAGCTTACCCGGATTGAGGATGATTTGTATGAATTAAAAATTACCCCTTCCATCCATGAATTCTATGGAGTGGGCGATGATGAAAAGGTGGAAAGGCTGGCTTTTGTATTCAGAAGCGCCGATAACTCCAAAGAAGGCAAAACAGAAACTTTGGGAGACATATTCTATGATGTATATGAAAAAGGACTTAAACTAAATATACTTACCCCTGCAGCACGGCCTGCCCTGGTAGAACTCAATGATACCATTTTCCTGGATGCCTTCACCGGGGAAGCTGATTCGGTATTTCTATATGAAAATAGTGTTTTACTGAAGGCCAAACCGGGAAATGACATTCAAGATACCATCGTAATCAATGAAACCGGCAAAAGCTGGCTGAAGGTGATGGCTAAAAATGATACGGCAACGGTAAGCGATTCATTGTACTATTATGTGAGAAGTGCAACTCCTGTTGCTGAAATGCCTGCTAATTTAAATGAAGGAATCACCTATATGAATGATTCCACGGTCGGATTAGTCCTGTTTGCCCCCTTTAAAGAATATGTCTTTGCCATTGGCGATTTCAGCCATTGGGAACTGGACGATGCTTATCAGATGAACCAAACACCTGATGGCAATTATTACTGGATCAACATAGAAAATGTGGTACCGGGAAAAGAATATATTTTCCAGTACCTGGTTGACGGAGGCATCAGAATTGGCGATCCGTATGCGGAAAAAGTGAGCGATCCATGGAACGATAAATGGATTGACGACGAAACATATCCCAACCTGATACCCTATCCGGAAGGAAAAACTTCCGGCATAGCGACCGTGTTCCAGACGCGCCAGGATTCATATGAATGGAAGGTGACGGATTTCACTCCGCCGGCCAATGAAGATCTGGTGATTTATGAATTGCTGGTGCGGGATTTTCATGAAAAACATTCATATCAGGCCATTATAGATTCCCTCAACTATTTGAAATCATTGGGCATCAACGCAATAGAGCTGATGCCGGTCAATGAATTCGAAGGAAATATCAGTTGGGGTTATAACCCTTCTTATTATTTTGCTCCGGATAAATACTACGGAACAAAAAACGACCTGAAGAGGTTGATTGATACACTTCATGCAGAAGGCATGGCCGTAATCCTGGATATTGTGTTGAATCATTCTTTTGGACAGTCACCCATGGTTCAGTTATACTGGGATGCTGAGAATTCCAGGCCTGCTGAAAACAATCCATGGTATAATCAGGTTCCGAAGCACGATTTTAATGTAGGGTATGATTTCAACCATGAAAGCATCCATACCAAACGCTTTGCTGCAAGGGTCGTCAAGCATTGGGTAGAGGAGTATAAGATTGACGGCTACCGGTTTGATCTTTCAAAAGGATTAACACAAACCAACACCCTGGGTGATGCAGGTAAAATGGCTCAGTATGATCCGACCCGTATCAAGATCATCAATGACATTGGTGATACCATCAGGCAAGTCAACCCGGATGCCATTTTAATACTGGAACATTTTGCAGATAATACCGAAGAACAAGAATTGGTGAATGACGGATTTCTGATCTGGGGCAATTCCAATTATAATTATCTGAGGGCAGCCATGGGGTGGAACTATGACAACAAATCTAATTTCTCATGGGGTTCCTATAAAACAAGGGGTTTTTCATCTCCTAATTTAATAACCTATATGGAAAGTCATGATGAGGAAAGAATGCTGGAAGAAGTGCTGGACTGGGGCAATCATAATAATCCGAATTATATTATCCGGAATAATCTTGATTTATCCCTTATCAGGGCAGAGCTGGCCACTGCTTTTTTCTTTACCATCCCTGGTCCGAAGATGATCTGGATGTTTGGAGAAATAGGATATGACTACAGCATCAATTTTAACGGTCGCACGGGTCCCAAGCCCATCAAATGGGACTATTTCAATAATCCGAACCGAAGAAGGCTGTATGAAGCCTATTCATCATTAATTCAACTGAAGCTGAATGAACCGGCATTTGGCAGTGACAATTATACCATTGATGTGGCTGATACCATTAAGACCATTCATATTGAGCATGATGACATGGACGTGACGGTCGTTGGTAACTTCGACAGCAGGGAGAAGCTGGCTTATCCAGGGTTTGCCCAAACGGGCACCTGGTATGATTATTTTTCCGGGGATTCCCTGTTGGTGGAAGATAAGAATGTCCCGGTAATGCTGGATAAAAGTGAATACCGGATATATACCACCAGGAAGCTGGAACAACCGGATATTATTGCTGCACCAAAAGCCAGAAACATTCAGATTGAAGGCGAAATAGAAGCAGGAAGCACGCTCACAGGAAGTTATGATTATTTTGATATCAACGGAGATCCTGAAGGAAAGAGCAAATATCAATGGTACCTGGGGACAAAACCAGATGGTTCCGATAAACAGCCCATGGAGGGGGATACCAATAAAACCTTCACATTAACCGAATTGTACACCAATTATGTGGTCTTTTTTGAAGTGACAGCGGTGGCCCAAAGTGGTTTCCTGAAAGAAGGAGAACCGGAAATCGCCACCTATAATGAGAGCAAGGGAACTTTCATTAATCAGCTAAGCGGCGAGAGAAAACCGGTACGGGTGTATCCCAATCCTTCCCGCAGGTTAGTTCATTTTAATGTAGCGGAGCGTTGGGTCAGACCGGCTTCCTTGCGGATATATAATTTGCTGGGCGAAGTGGTTTACGAAGAAAGGCATGGAAATGCATTTACCTGGGAAAACAAGCAGAATATGAAAGGGATATTTATTTATGAGATAAAATCCGGTCAGAGCGGTTTTACAGGCAAGTTCATTGTAAAATAGAAAGCCTGGCAAGTCAAAGACTAAGCCATGGGATCATGATTGCCTAATATGATGGTCCCATGGCATTTTTTATTGAAGCAGGATGTATTCCCCCGGGGCAAGTTCAAATGATGAGGAGGGGTTCACCATGACTGCTTCACCGGTGAATACATTTTTATAATCTCCTGCAAAGTCATTTCCTTTCAGTGATGTTGAAACGCGCCCATCACTCAGGTTAAGCAAAACAAGAATTTTATCCGCGTTTTTCTCCCTGAAGTATGAGAATACCCGGGACGGCGTTGAATTGTCAATGATATTTAATTCTCCTCCTTCATCACCATTCCTCAGCGCATCATTGTCATGTTTTAATTCAATTAAAGTTTTGTAAAAAGGAGTAAATGGTGATTTTTTCCAATGAATGGTATCTTTTGAAAAAAACCGCAAACGTTTATCCATTCCCACTTCTTGTCCGTTGTATATTAAAGGCATATCCGGAACCGTGAAAGACAATACGGCAAATGCTTCGACCGCATCACCCAGTCGTTCGAACACGGTTCCATTCCAGGAGTTTTCATCATGATTGGAGGTAAATTGCATAATATAGGAATCAGCTGGGTATAAGGTGTCTATCTTATTAAAATATCCGGTAATATGGCCGACATCCTTGTTTCCCGCAGCCACTTCGTTCATTATATGGTGAAACTCCCATCCATAAGACATATCAAAAGCTTTGTGATGGTATTCCGGTCCTTCTGCTTCCGCCAGCATGAAGACATCTTTGACTTTATCAAGTTCTTTGTGGGCTTTTTCCCAGAAACTGACCGGAACCATGTGTGCTACATCACAACGGAAACCGTCTATATTGGTTTCTTCCACCCAAAACTTCATGGCATTGATCATGTAATTCCTTAGTTCTTCATTTTCATAATCAAACTGCACCACATCCGTCCAGTCATACGGAGAAATAAGATGATCCAGGGAATCCCTCAAATACCAGTCCGGGTGTTCGCTGGTCAATGGATTATCCCATGCCGAGTGGTTCCCCACCCAGTCCATTATCACTTTAAAACCCAAATCATGGGCTTTTTTTACCAGGGATTTAAAATCGTTCATGCTGCCAAAATGGGGATTGACAGCTTTATAATCTTTGATGGAATAATAACTTCCCAATTCTCCTTTTCGGTTTTTCTCTCCAATTGGCTGGAAGGGCATAATCCATAGTATATCCACTCCCAGATCCTTTAACCTTGGCAAATCATTTGCAAATGCGTTAAAAGTACCATCAGCCGAATACTGGCGAATATTTACCTCATATATGACAGCATTTCTTGACCATTCGGGGTGAAGGCTTTTTTTCTGACCGGACTGGTCAGTAGCCGGATCTTCATTGACCTGGCAGGAGAGGATGGAGAAAAAGGCAAAGACCATCAAGAGATATGAAGTATATTGCTGCATACCTGTTTGCAAGCAGTATTTTTGGGTTTTTCTTTTATCTGAACAAGATATTTTTTCCATGGTTTTCAGTGTTAAGTTTTATGATTACTTTTCCAAATCCAAAATTAAGGCAGATTTGGGTTTTATTTCCAATTGATGTCCGAGATTTATTCGCCCTCGGGTAATTATTTTTGTTGCGGCAGTATAACCTTCCAGCCTCTCTTTGAACTTATCCAATTCAAGAATTCTGCTTTCTGCAGGGTGATTATTCAGAATAATCATCACCGCATCCTTTTCATTATACCTGAAAGTGACATAAACATGGTTCTTCGGGATGTAATGCATCAGTTTACCGTGATGAATGACTTCCTTGTTTTTACGCCATGTTTCAGCAAAAGATCAATAAAAAGGTAATTTGAATTGGAGGTTTTATGGATTTCCATCACTTCTGCATAAGGATTTTCGGTTTTCAGCTCAAATCCTGAAATGTTTTTCCCATATATCATCAATTGCAGCCTGGGATTGGCCATTCCTGACCACCAGTGCAGGGGATATATTCGCTCTACCAAATTCTCTGATTGCACATAGGGCAAATTAATAAGTAATAAAGTAAAAATCAGCAAGTTTTTAATGCTCTTTAAGGGGTTCATCCGTTTACGGGTTTAAAAGTATTTACATTTAATCTGCCTTTGGCATCGATTTGGTATTCATTGCCGTAGATCAACAAAGGTAATTCATTATTGCTCAGATTTATCAGTTCCACTTTTTCTTTGGTAACTTTTATTTTTAGAATGCTGCCCCTGAATTCAATGCTAAAAGAATAAGCATTCCACTTATCGGGAATCATGGGATGTAAACTTAACATGCCGTTTTTAATTCTTTTTCCGCCAAATCCTTCAACGATTGACATCCAGGTACCTGCCATTGAGGTGATATGCAGTCCTTCGTCAACTTCCAGGTTATAATCGTCCAGATCGAGCCTGGCGGTTCTCAGATATAGTTCATAAGCCTTTTCAATGTTCCCGATTTTTGCTGCAATAATGGAATGGACGCAGGGGGATAAAGAGGATTCATGTACGGTTCTTGATTCATAATAATTAAAATTATCTTTAATGGTGTCTGCTGAGAATTCATCTTCAAACAAATAAATGCCTTGTAAAACATCCGCCTGTTTAATAAAAGGGGATCTGAGAATACGATCCCAGGACCAGTGCTGGTTTAAAGGCCTGTTTTCTGGACTAAGGTCACCAGCAGTCTTATCGGGTTTATCCAGGTAATTGTCTTGTTGTAAAAAGATGTTGGAATGATCCATCTTCGGAAAATACATGTTTTCAATGATATGAAGCCAGTCGGCAGGTTCTTTTTCGAGGTCAAAGCCGGTCTCCTGTAAAATGGAATTGAATTTTTCCGGATAATACTGTTTGACATAGTCCATTGAATGGAGGGTATATTTAAGGGTCCAGACTGCGATTTTGTTGGTGTACCAATTGTTGTTCACGTTGTTTTCATATTCATTGGGACCTGTGACGCCCAACATCACATATTTTTGCCTGTTTCCGGAAAAATTTACCCTTTGTTTCCAGAATCTTGAAATGGCTATTAATACTTTCAGACCGAAGTCTGCCAGGTATTTTTTATCATCCGTATGCCGGATATAATTATAAATGGCAAATCCAATGGCTCCATTTCTGTGGATTTCCTCAAAGGTAATCTCCCATTCATTATGGCATTCTTCTCCATTCATGGTAACCATTGGATATAAGGCTGCTCCATTGGAGAATCCTAATTTTTGAGCGTTTTCAATGGCCTTTTGCAGGTGATTATGCCTGTATAATAGCAGGTTTTTAGATACTTCCTGTTTTGCTGTGCATAAAAAGAATGGCAAACAATATGCTTCTGTATCCCAATAGGTGCTGCCTCCGTATTTTTCTCCCGTAAAGCCTTTCGGTCCAATGTTAAGCCTGGGATCATCCCCGGTGTAGGTTTGGTTGAGCTGAAAGATGTTAAACCGGATGCCTTGCTGAGCCGCTTTATCTCCTTCAATAACGATATCGCTGTGTTTCCAGATATCCTTCCACACGGATACTTGTTCTTTAAACAGGGTCTGAAATCCGAGGGTTTGAACCTCATTCAGTTCTTTTGAGACCGTTCGGATCATTTGGTTTTTATTTACATATAAGTTGGAAACACTAATAACATATTTATAGATGGTAAAAGTTTGATTTCGATGAACGGATAAATTGTATTTCCGGCCTACGTATTTTTCTTTGCTTATTTTTTGGTGTTCCGGGCTTACTTCTTGGTCATTCAGCTCACATTTAAGGCGCATACCAGAGGCCAGTTGAAAATCAAGCTTTTTGGTTTTCATGGTTACCAGATCCATAAAC
>CAYFUP010000076.1:0-14766 GCA_964346235.1 uncultured Bacteroidales bacterium
ATAACATTTATCACAGATGAACCCCTCATTCACTATCGTGCACAAAAGGAGATGAAATAACCATGAGGGCTCCATCGGCATTTGAAACGAAATAGTTGACTTTATTTAATTTATATAATTGAAATACAAGAGTTTAACATAACATTTATCACAGATGAAAATTTACACGAAGACGGGGGACAATGGCACAACTTCCCTGATAGGCGGAATCAGGGTGTACAAGCATGATATCAGGATTGAAGCATACGGAACCATTGATGAATTGATAGCACATGTTGGATTCCTGAGGGATCAGAATAATCTGCCGAAGCAATATTTGGATATTCTTCTTACTATCCAGGATAAACTGATGGCTGGTTCGGCCATTTTCGCGAAAGGAAGCAAAGAAATTGATATTAAGCTGCCAAAAATCAAGGAAGAAGATATTGTTGGACTTGAAGAAGCCATCAATGAAATGGAAAAGAACCTGCCGGAATTGCATTCCTTTATTGTCCCAGGCGGACACCCGAATGTCTCTACCTGCCACATTATCAGAAATGTTTGCAGACGTGCAGAAAGAAGATGTGTAGAAGCAAATTCAAAATACCAGGTAGATGACAATGAACAAGTCATCAAATATTTAAACAGATTGTCAGATTACTTTTTTGTTTTGGCAAGATCTTTGACACAAGATTATAATTCAAAAGAAATTTCCTGGAAACCCTTTGTAAAATAATTAAAATTATATATTTGCAAAATTTTAAGGTTACTGTTAAACTTTAAATTGATTAGCGTATGTACTGGACTCTTGAATTGGCTTCTAAACTGGAAGATGCTCCATGGCCTGCTACTAAAGATGAATTGATTGACTTCGCTATTCGTTCGGGAGCTCCTATGGAGGTCATAGAAAATTTGCAGGAGATAGAGGATGAAGGAGATGTTTACGAAAGCATTGAAGATATTTGGCCGGATTACCCCAGTAAAGATGACTTTTTCTTTAACGAGGACGAATATTAGCAGTATCATTAAACAACAATTCCTACTTAAAAAAACTATCAGAACTCCTTACTTCACTTCCCCTTAAAACCTGATTCATTTTCCTCATTCACTTTTCCATATGAAGACATCACGGCTGCTTAATGGCCGATGTTGTTCAAGCCATTTAAAACCGGGAAAAAACATGTCAGCCCTGCCTACATCTTTGAGCGGACTCAATACAGAGGATGGTTTTTGCCTGAATATAATATTGTTAATCTGATTGTTCTCTATAAATATGGTAATGGTGCTGCTTTCCACTTTATTCATTCCAATAATGTCTTGCTTTTCTTTTGGAAAATATATGGATTCAGCATTTCCGTTAGCATCCAGCTTATGTAGTTCGTTATCCTTAAAAAACCCGGTTATTTCCTTGCCTTTAATCTGGTTAAACTTGGCAGAATCCTCTATAGATATGATCATGGCGTGACTTTCCATATATACTTTATCAAATACTTCATTCTTGATGTAGCCTTCCATGTATTCTGCAGTAAGTTGATTATCGCCGCTCCATAAGACAGGTTCCTTATAAAGCTTAATGATCGAGTCCTGGGAATTATAAACCAGGGAATCACATTGTCCCTGTATATCGTTTCTGAAAAATTTAGCACGGTAAAACGCCCGGAAAATACGGTTGCCGGTGATGGTATCTGTAATTTCGGTTTCCAGGGTATCAGCGTGCAGAAACAATGAATCCCCTTCATGTATGCTGATCAATAATGCATCATCCGTGATATGCATATATTCCTTATGGCGGTTGAAGAAGGCTGTATGTCCTTTTAGTATAACATTCCTGGTGGAATCAACCAATTCTATATCATCTTCAGCTTCTCCGTAACCGGTATTCTTCTCATAATACAACCGCTGAGCCTGTAATGTTTGTTTCTTGTTATTCAGGTAAGCATTCTTTTTAAATTCAGCATGATCATTTTGGGAATCATACCAACCATCCTCACAATACATGCTGGTGGTATCGCTGATAATATCAGTAGGTCCCTGAAAATACACCATTTCGGTTTCCGTATTATATAAAAGGGTATCGGCATAAATTTTATAATCGGGGTTATCCACGAAAACGCTGTCTTTAAAAAAAAAGTCGTTTGTTTCCCCGTTATAATCTCCCTTTATACTGGTCACCGTGGTTTCATCACTGAGAATCCTGCCGCCTTTTTGATAATTGCCACTGTTGGTGGCCGTATTGTAATCCAGAAAGTCAGTAAACAGGGTGGTATTCTTATTTTCCAGTCTAACGTTATCCCTCGCTTTTGTAAATTCATTATCACCGGTATAATTGATAAAATCGGCATACAGATGAGTCGTATCTCCCTGATTGATATGAACATTACTGAATGCTTCAAACATATTGCGGCTTGCATAAAAATAAGCGCTGTCACAATACATGAGGGCCCCTTTATGCTTCAGGATCACATCGCCAATAAGTTTTCTCAGGTTTGGGGCAGTTATCCGGTCATATTTCAGGGAATTGGCCTGAACAATTTGAATACTTCTTGTCTGGGAATAGGCTGATGAAGCAATAGCACATGAAATAATCAATACAAGTAGATATTCCTTAAGTTTCATGATTCTTATAAAAATGAGCAAAGCACTTTTCAACGTGTCATTCCTTCAACCAGCCGCTATTCTGAAATTCGCAATCCCGGAAGTTTTCTTCCAAATGAATATAAACCTCTTTTTGCTTTTCTTTTATCCATTGATTCAGGATATCTTGCCGTTTGGCAGATTTTGCCAGCTCGGCCAGGCGGGTATAATCCTCTTTCAGGTTTGCCCGGTGGGGTTCACTTCTTTTTTTAATCCGGATGATTTTAAAAATGGTTTGTCCCTTTTCATCAAAAGTCTCATATGGTTCCGATATTTCGCCTACCTTTAGGTTCCTGGCGGCAAAATAATCCGGTCTGTTTAGCTCTTCAAGCTTGATTCTTGAGTCTGCTGTCTGCGGATTTATCATTAGCCCTCCGTTCAGCCTGGTTTTTTTATCGTCAGAAAACCTTCTTGCGGCTAACTCGAATGTAATGGAATCTTGCCGGATTAGGCGGGCTATACTATCCAGACTCTTCTCTACCCGAAGTTTTGCTTCTCTCGATATTTTCGGTTTCATCAGTATATGCCTGACATTTACCCGTTCTCCTTCTCTTTCAATTAATTGTATTATGTGATAACCGAATTCCGTTTCCACTATACCTGATACGCCCCCTTCTCTCAGTTTGAATGCAGCTTCTGCAAATTCCGGAACCAACTCTGCACGGCTCATCATGCCAAGTTCACCACCCTTTCCGGCAGTTCCCTGATCTTCTGAATATAAAATGGCCAGGGTGGTAAAATCTTCCCCCTCAGTGATACGTTTTCTTAATTCAAGCAGGCGCTGTCTCACATCATATATAGATTCTTCAGAATATGGTGGCCTTTTAACGACTTGCTGAATTTCAACATAGGATTCAATAAAGGGCAGGCTGTCTCTCGGGGCATTTTGATAAAATGATTTTACTTCAGCAGGGGTAGCCTCCAGCTCTCCGATGATTTCCTGCTGCATTTTTTGGGTAAGCTTTTGATCATACACCATCTGTCTCAAATCTTCTTTTATTTCTATGATGGACTTATTGTAATAATCTTCGAGCTTTTTCTGAGACCCTATTTGCCTGATAAAATAATTCATCCGCATGTTAAGCTCTTCTTCCACCATGGAAGGATCGATCTGTACACTGTCCACCCTGGCCTGATGTAAAAATAATTTCTGTACCAGAAAATTCTCAAGCACATTACAGTTGATACCTCCTTCTACATTGATACCTTCTGCCTGCATTTGAAGCACCTGGTTTTCAATATCAGAAAGCAGGATAACATCATTGCCCACCACTGCAACTACCTGATCAATGACTTTTTCCTGTGTAAAACCCTGACTGAGTGAGATAATGATTATTAAAAGTATGGTGATTGTTTGTTTCAGCATTTCATTCTCTGTTTTTTCATGTTATCCTATATTCGGTCGTTATGTCTATTCATAAATTTTAAACTGCTCCCTGTTTAAAGCATTGTTATATGTGCTGCTTTCCAGCTCATTGATTTGCCTGATTTTTCTTTTGTTTAACAGTATCAGTTTGATATTGTCTTTTACATAATCAAGGGGAGCCACTTCTCCTTTAAGCTTATAATCATCTATCTTAATGTAATAATGGTATTGTTCATCCTCAGCATGAAAATAATTCCTGTATCTCAGGAAATTTTCCGGATCATCAATGCTTTGATTAAACTGGGATAATATTTCATGCAAAGGAACCCATGATTTGTCCATAACCCGCAGCTCGGCAGCATAATCGCGTGAATAGTCGATCAGTTCCCGTCCGGCATCCTCACTGTCAGACCGTATCCAATAATTCACCCTGTTAATATCCGGTGACACTTTTGAAAGTTTAATATACAATCCTTTGATAATTGAATTGTCCAGTTTAAAATTAGATGAATATGTGTTGTAATAATCTTTCACTGCAGAAGAATCTATGACTGTATCAAGGTTTTTATTAATCCATCTTTGCTGGTATTTATAAATCAACAATTTGGCCCGGTAATCCTCTAATTCCATGCTCACCTCCTTTTCTTCTTCGGTTAGGTTCATTTCTGCCTGATGTAACATCAATTGCTGCCTTAACCATCGATCAATGTAACTTCTTGCCAGTTCCACACTATCTTCCCCGGACATTCCCTGTCCGAGGTTACCCATTTGTTTAGCAAGTTCCGATTTATATAAATATTTATTATAAACCTTTGCTACCGGAAGGTTTTCATTGCCGTTGTTAAAGCCTTCACAAGCATATAGCAAAATGATTATTACCGGTATAACGCTTATAATCTGTTTTAATTTCCTCAAAACTATATCTGATTATTGTTTTCAGCCATTGCTTTTAAGTCGTTGAGGGCTTCCTGATTAATCGTAATCGCATATTTATTTCGCAATTCTTCTATCCATTTTTCTTCCAGATAATCCTGGTAATCTGAGATAATGATGCCTCTTGCTTCTTGCAGCTTCTTTGGTTGCGGAGGAACCACCTCTTCTATCAGGTATATCTTATATCCATCTTCCTCATTCTTTCCTTTCACCACCCTGGATAATTGTTTTTCCCATTCCATCGAATCAATGGTTTCGTTTTCGCCCTCAGAAAATAACCTGGTCTCCAGACTGACAAGCTTTGTGGTATCCGTATCTACTTTCTCCAGCACCTTATCTTTGGTGTACCAGAACCAGAATCCACTAAACAATCTATTCGCATATTTTCTTGTTTTCCTGGCAATGTCCTCATTGTCACAATGAAACACGGAAACCTTCACCCTTTCTCCCCACATGTAATCCTGTTTGTTCCTGTTATAAAAACCTTCCAGTCCCGCAGTATCTTTCATGGCTTTGGACCACACCATACTGTCAGTCAGTTCAAACAGAAGTATCCCGTCATGGTATTCCTCCAGCAAATGCGAGTATTCAGGAT
Source organism: uncultured Bacteroidales bacterium (assembly GCA_964346235.1). Lineage (GTDB taxonomy): Bacteria > Bacteroidota > Bacteroidia > Bacteroidales > CAYFUP01 > CAYFUP01. Next base: position 5,508 of record CAYFUP010000076.1, read on the forward strand.
ATTTTTCCGGTAAGATGGAACGTTCGTATTCATATAAAGTACGGTCCACGTATGCTTTGTATTGCCTGTTCAGATAAACGATCACAGGCATAGGTTCTTCAGGCTTCCTGGCATCATGCATTAAATAGTTGATGAAATCTTTTTCAAGAAATTGTTTATTATCAAAGGAAAACAATGCCGAATCGTATTGCTGTAGGTTAAAACCCGGACTCCATTGCTTGCTGTATATGCTGCTGTCAATCATACCGGCCAGGCTATCTGCAAAGTGACTGTCTTCTTTGAAGTCGTATTCTTCTTTTAACTGGGCAATAAACATCTCTTTGCTTTTTTCTGCCCGGGCTCCCTGCTCCACTTTCTGTTTCGCGTTGGATTTGAAATCTTCATAAGGCTCAAGCCTTTTGCGATCGATCAGTTTAAGAATATGAAAACCAAAATTAGTCCGTATGACATCAGATGTCGAACCTTTTTCATCAAGAGAAAAGGCCGCATCTTCAAACGCCGGAACCATCTGTCCGGTCCCAAACCACGGCAATTCCCCTCCGTTTCTTCCTGACCGCTTATCATCGGAATATTTTCTTGCCAGCTCTGCGAAATCTCCTTCACTGTTGAGCTTTTGTTCAATTTCCTGTATTTCCTGCTTTGCTTTTTCCACAGAATCCTCAGGAGCATTTTGCGGAAAAGCTTTCATGATATGGGCCACTTTTACCTGTCCCCTGGCCGGTCTTTTGTCATGCACCTTGATAATGTGATAACCGAATCGGGTTCGGACGGGCATTGATATTTCTCCTTCATCCAGGCGATAGGCAACAGATTCAAAGGGGTATATCATTTGAAATACCGTAAAATAGCCCAGGTTGCCTCCGTTTCTTTTTACGGAGGGATCATCGGAGGTCCCCCGTGCGACCGATTCGAAGGACTCTCCTAAAAGAATGCGCTTGCGTATCTGCATGGCTTTTTTGTATGCAAAAGTGGTATCTTCAGGAGATGCTTTTGGGTCCATACGGATTAAAATATGACTTGCATTGATTTCCTGTTTGGCTCTTTCATAGGCCTCCCTGTAAAGGGTATCCTTGTTATCTGAAGTAAGGTAAGGTTTTTGCAGTTGCTTGATATACTGACTCAGCTCCTGGTTAAACGATTCGGTTTCATCAAGTCCCAGTCTTTCTGCCTCCAAAACTTTCAATTTAAAATTGATGAATAAGTCAAGGTATTCCTCAATGGATTTTGGATCAAAGGCATTTTCATTGTTCTTTTTATAAATCCTCAAAAACTCTGTTTTGGTAATTTCCTTATCGCCGATGGTAAGTAATACATCATCTTGAGCTGCAAAAACGAAAGTGTTGATCAAAAAAATATTTAAAAGGACTAAAAGGACATATTTTCTGTTCATGGCTATCTTTTTATGTTGATGGTTTTGTTTTTGTTATATCTATTCTTTTGATTCGTAAAGACTTCTGGAATAATTAGGTGCCTCGCTGGTGATGGTGACATCGTGTGCGTGACTTTCAATGACTCCGGAATTGGTAATTCTGACAAATTTAGCATTTTTCAGTTCTTCAATATTTTTTGCCCCACAATATCCCATACCTGACCTCAGTCCGCCTTCAATCTGATAAATCACTTCAGAAAGAAGTCCCTTATAAGGAACCCTCGCAGCTATTCCTTCAGGCACCAGTTTTCGGATATCATCCTCTACATCCTGAAAGTAGCGGTCTTTTGAACCGGAATGCATGGCCTCGATGGAACCCATGCCGCGATAGGATTTAAACTTTCTCCCGTTATAAATGATGGTTTTGCCCGGGGATTCTTCTACTCCGGCCAACAATGAACCTATCATTACCGAGCTACCGCCTGCTGCAATGGCTTTAACGATATCCCCCGAATACCTGATTCCTCCATCAGCAATTAACGGGACATCACTTCCTTCTATTGCCCTGGCTACATTGTAAATGGCGGATAATTGAGGAACGCCGACGCCGGCAACAATGCGGGTGGTACAAATTGATCCCGGACCGATTCCCACTTTCACCGCGTCCGCACCAACGTTTAGTAAATCTTTGGCTGCTTCAGGTGTTCCGATGTTTCCCACCACTATATCCACCTTGCTGTATTGCTTCTTGATTAGTCTTACAATATCCATCACCCCTTTGGAATGGCCGTGAGCAGTATCAACCACAATGGCATCTACCTGTGCGTCCACCAGTGCCCCTGCCCTGTCAAGCGTATCAGCAGCAATCCCGACAGCGGCTGCTACTTTTAACCGGCCTTTGGCATCCTTGCATGCCCTGGGATTATCTTTCACTTTTGTGATGTCCTTATAAGTAAGTAATCCTATCAATTTATTATTTCCATCGACCACCGGCAGTTTTTCAATTTTGTGCTTTTCAAGCAATTCCGTGGCCTTTTCCAAATCAGTATTTTGGGAAGTAGTAATGATGTTGCCCCTGGTCATGACTTCACTGACAGGTCGCTGCATGTTGGTCTGAAACCGCAAATCACGGTTGGTTACAATGCCTATCAGGGTATTTCCATCATCAATGACCGGTATGCCTCCGATCTTATATTCTTTCATGATGTTGAGGGCATCCTCTACAATGGAATCTTTCTTGATGGTGATGGGATCATAGATCATGGTATTTTCAGCACGCTTTACCTTACTCACCTGGTTTGACTGCTGTTCAAGGGTCATGTTTTTATGAATAACGCCGATGCCACCTACCCTGGCAATGGCAATGGCCAGGCTTGCATTGGTGACAGTGTCCATGGCTGCCGAAACAATGGGTAAATTGAGTGTGATGTTACGGGAAAACCTGGTCTTTAAGTCCACCTCCCTGGGCATTGCTTCCGAGTAGGAAGGAATAAGCAAAACATCATCAAAGGTCAGCCCCTCATCCAGTATTTTATCCTTTGCAAATGACATATTGAAAAATTTTTGTTAAAATTAAAATTTCGGCAAATTACTAAAAAATTTACCTTAATATAAAAGGGATTGGTATTTTTTTGCTGAATTTATATATGAGGAAAACAAAGCATTTTGCATATTTTCGCATGCTTCTGGTATATTACCGTTATAAAACTCAAATATTATTCATCATATAACATAAAGAAAGGAAAAATATTATCTTTGATTAATATGAACCATGATATGGATATTTACCAGGAGATATTAAAAAAGTACTGGGGATTCGAACATTTTCGACCCTTGCAGGACGAAATAGTAAAGTCTGTGGGAAACGGTCACGACACCCTCGGACTTATGCCTACGGGCGGAGGAAAATCCATTACTTTCCAGGTACCTGTCATGGCCAAAGATGGCATTGGCATAGTCGTCACCCCTTTAATTGCCCTGATGAGAGACCAGGTAGAAAACCTAAAAGCCAGAAATATCAAGGCCATTGCATTACATTCGGGACTGACGAAGCGGGAAATTGAGATTGCACTGGACAACTGTCTTTTTGGTGATTACAAGTTTTTGTATATTTCTCCTGAACGCATCAATACCCCACTTTTCCAATCAAGGCTCGACAAGCTACCAATAAACCTGATGGTCGTTGACGAAGCCCATTGTATCTCCCAGTGGGGTTATGATTTCAGGCCCTCATACCTTAAAATCGCGACATTACGCGATCACCATCCTGAAATTCCCTGTCTCGCACTGACCGCTACCGCCACCCCTGAAGTGGTGGAAGATATCCAGGAAAAACTGAGGTTTAAAGAAAAGAATGTCCTGCGCAAAAGCTTTGAGCGAAAAAACCTTATTTACCTGGTCAGAAATGTAGAAAACAAAACAGGTTATTTGATAAACAGCCTGAAACGCATGAACGGATCAGGCATCATCTATGTCCGAAACCGCAAAAAGACAAAGGAAATTTCCACTGTTTTAAATAAAAACGGGATTGTCGCCGATAATTATCATGCCGGCTTAAAGCCCGAAACCAGGAATGAGAAACAGGAAAACTGGATGAATGATAACTGCCGGATCATGGTATCCACCAATGCTTTTGGAATGGGAATAGACAAGCAGGATGTCAGGTTTGTTATTCATGTGGATTTGCCCGATAACATTGAATCATATTTTCAGGAGGCAGGCAGGGCAGGCAGGGATGAGAAAAAAGCTTATGCCGTTTTGCTCTTTAACAAGAGCGACAGAAAAAATGCCGAACTGCGCATCAAAAACCAATTTCCTGAGATAAGTAAAATGAAAAAGATCTATCAGGCTTTGGGCAACTATTTGAAGATACCGGTAGGTGGAGGAAAAAACCTGGGGTATGACTTTGACATGATGAAATTCACCGCCACCTATAAGTTCAGTCCCGTCATTACATTAAACAGCCTGAAATTTCTGGAAAAGGAAGGATATATTGAGCTAACCGATGAGTTCAACAATGCTTCCCGGATCCATTTTCTGGTAAACCGTGATGACTTATATAAGTTTCAGGTTTCCAACGCCGCTTTTGATGCATTTATTAAGCTATTGTTGCGCTCCTATACCGGGTTGTTTTCCGATTATGTGAAAATTGATGAAAATCTTCTGGCCAGCAGGGCTCATACCAATTTTCAGACCATTTATGATTATCTGAGCAAACTTCAAAAGTTTAAGGTCATTCATTACATACCCAGGAAAAACAATCCCCTGATTATATATACGGAAGAACGGCTGGATGAGAAAAACCTCCGCATTTCAAAAGCGAATTATGAGGAACGCAGGAAGCAATATGAGAAACGCCTGAACGCCATGTTGAACTATGCAGAGGGAGAAGATCAATGTCACAGTCAGTTGCTTTTATCCTATTTCGGTGAAAAGAAGCCGCCTAAATGCGGTGAATGTGATGTTTGCAGAAAGAATGAACTAAACCATGTCGGAAAGGAAGAACTCAGTGCCATGAAAAAAGCCATACAAACTTACCTTGAACAAAACAGAACTGCCGGGGTAGAGGAAATCATGAGCCTTTTTGAAACGAAAAAAGAAAAGGCCTTACAGGTTATCAACTGGATGCTGGATAATGCCTATATTTACTATAATCAGCAAAAACGGCTGGTTTTGGGAAAAAGATGAGAGAATAATATAAAAATAAACTTTTGTATTTCAAATAAAAAATCAATTATATCATTAACTTTCGTGTTTCAAACCTTATGGAGCCCTCATGCTTATTTGCCTTCGGCGGGCTCGCAAACTCGGTTCATATCCTTTTGTGAACGGCGTTAATGAGGGGGTTCATCATTAAGCGGAACAGAAAAATAAAACCGGCTGCCTTCGCCCGGTTGTGAACTAAGCCATATTTTCCCGCCCAACAGCTCAACCAATCCTTTCGAGATGGATAATCCCAAACCCGTTCCGCCAAACTTGGCCTTCACATCTCCGACCTGGGCAAACCGCTCAAAGATTTTTTCCTGAAACGCTTTTGAGATTCCAATTCCAGTATCCTTTACATAAAAAACGACTTCATTCTTTTTCACTTCATACCCAAAATGAACCGTCCCTTCCATGGTAAATTTAATCGCATTATTGACCAGGTTATTCAATACCTGGCCTAATTTTCCCGGATCGACACAAATGATACAAGGTTTTTTATCAGCCCATGAAGTGTATTTCAATTCATTTTGCCTGCTTTCAGCATATTCTTTAAACAAGGCGTGGGTTTGCTCCAATAATTCATCCAGGTTCAGGGACTCATATTTTATTTTTAACAGGCCGGTATCGATTTTTGAGATCTGAACCACATCATCAATAATGCTCAATAATTGTTTTGCCGAATTATTGATGATTTTAAGAAAGTGCCTCTTTTTTTCCTCGGCAATATTCTGCCGTTCCAATAATTTGGCAAATCCGACGATTCCATTCATGGGGGTTCTTATTTCGTGGGAGACATTGGCAATAAATGCCGATTTAAAACGATCACTTTCCTCAGCTTTGATTTTGGCATGATATAACTCATCATTCAGGCGGTTTAGCTCGTAATTGGCCTGTTTGATTTTATTATACGCTTCCTCAATTTTAGATTTTTGATCATTAATCTTATTCATCTGTTTAACATTCACCTGCTTTGCTTCATATAACCTTTTGGAAAATACAGAGAGAAAAATAATTAGAATCAAGAGGATCAATACAAACACAGAGGCTGGAATGACATAGGTTTTATACCTGACATAAAAAGAATCCGGTACATTCACCATCTCAGATCCCGCCGGCAATTGATCCTTATCAATACCATATCTTTTCAGTGCTGCATAATTGAATGCATAACCATTCTCCGGGGCAATGATTTTCATCCCTTTCCAATCATTATTGAGTACTTTGCAGGCCATTTCCGCTGCAGCTTCTCCATGATCACTGGCCTTTTTAATATAACCTCCAAATACGCCTGTCTGCATATAAAAGTAATTCCCCACAAGTACAGGTACCCCGGACTGTTCCAAAATTCTTTCCAATAACTGCAAATCATTGTATTCATTGCCAAATCGATCCATCAAAATGGCGGTATAGTAAATGACATCATTTTTACCGAGGCTCCCTACCTTTTCCAGGATGGTTGAAGAATCCAGATCAATGACATAATGAATATTTAAATCCGCATACTGATGCTCCACAGCCCTGAAATTATTCATAATAAGTTGATTGGATATAGTATGGTCGCTTATTATATACAAATTTTCCCTTTCAGGAAAAGTATTTCTGATTAGTTTAAGGGCAGGGCCATAGTTGACTTGCTCAATGATACCATAAGTGAGACTGGTATCGTATGAATATTCATCATAATTGACCACACCGCAAAAAATGACCGGTTTGCCGGGAGCAAGCTGATCTCTATGTTTAACGATAAAATCAAAAGCATTGTTGTCAGATACAATCACGGCATCTATAGCGGTTGATTCGTATTTATTCCTGTATAGTGACAGCAGCTGATCGAAATGAGAAGAATCATAAAACCGTTTGGTATCCATGTACTCAACAAATAGCTTGATATTTCTGTATTTGTTACAATAACCGGTGATCCCCTCGGATATACTATCTGCCCATTGATAACCATTATGGTAGGAATTCAGGTATAATACATGTTTGTAGTGTTCCGGATATGAAAATGCCATTTGTCCCAAACAAACAAGTAATGCCAAAGTACTTATATATTTCCGCAAAGCCACCATCACGTTTATGCTATATAATTGTTTTTATGATATATGTTTACAAAAGTTGCAAAAAATATAACTCGATTGATCATAATATGATGAATATCATCATCTTAGCAAGTGTTCATATCAGAAAAAGGACATATCTTTATGGCATATATAATTGATTTGCAGTAACTTAACAAATAAAATGAATCCAGAACACTTATCTCAATAAAAGATTCGTATTGATGTTATAAAAGATGATTCTATAATTGAACGCCATTTAATCGCAAAAAATTTCATTTCGCCTTTCAAATACCTGGTATAAAAAATGGAAGCATATTCTGATTCAGATACATCAGCTGCCATTTAGCGGGAAGAAACCAAATAGCGCTTCATAAATGTTCAGCTTGTTATCGCGCATCAGTTGCCATTTAGCGGGTAAAAACCCATTGATTATCAAATGACAGGTTATCATCATAGGCATAACCGTCTTCACTGAAAAACTTTAATTCATTCACATCCTGAGGTTGGTTTTTGATAATAAACCGGCTCATTTTACCCCGCATTTGCTTGGCAAAGATGAAAACAACCTGGTATTTACCATTTTTATAGTCCTTAAATACCGGGGTTATGATTTGACTGGCATGCAGGTTTTTTAACTTAACGGCTTTGGTATATTCCTGGGAGGCCAGGTTAACCAGGTTTTGATCGTTATCATGTTTTAAGCGTTCATTCACAAAGTTGGTGATTTTATGACCCCAGTATTCATAAAGATTTTTGCCATAACCGGTGGATAATTTGGTTCCCATCTCAAGCCGGTATGGCTGTATCAGGTCCATTGGCCTGAGTGCTCCATATAAACCGGATAAGATGGTAAAATGTTCCTGGGCAAAATTCAGTTCTTTTTCATGAAAATCCCCGGGATTCATTTTCTTAAAAACTTCCCCGTCGAAAGTCAACAAAGCTTCCTTGGCATTGGTTTTATCGAAAGGCAAATGCCAGGCGGCATACCTTTGTCGGTTTAAGCCTGCCAAATCATGATTGATGTTCATTAACCGGCTGATTTCATCAGCATCCAGCTTTCTTAATTGATTGATCAAATACTTGGCTTCCTCGGTAAACACGGGCAAGGTATAATCTTTTATTTGGGTCGCTGACCCGGTATCCAGGTTTTTTGCTGGGGATAATAACACTTGCATAGTATATTTTTTTTATTTGTTCTTATTCTCAAAAAGATCTTTTGTTGTTTCTCTAAACATAAATACCCAATCATTGTTTAAAGGAGAAAAGAGACAAATTAAACGGATGTATAATTAAAAAATCAGAAGATATGGCTTACACCCTTCAAATAGGCGAGAAAGCAATTCCATTTGAATTGCCTTCCACCGACGGAAAAACTTATCATTTATCAGATTTTGATCAGGATAAATACCTGGTCATCTTTTTCACCTGCAATCATTGTCCCTATGTTAAAGGTTCAGATGAAATCACCCGGAAAACTGCCGAAAAATATATTCCCAAAGGGGTAAAATTTGTGGGCATCAACTCCAACAGCAAGAACACCTATCCGGAAGACAGTTTTGATAACATGGTAAAGAGAATGGAAGAACACCGGTTTCCCTGGGTTTATCTGCATGATGAATCGCAGGATATAGCTTATAAGTATGGTGCATTGAAAACACCTCATTTCTATGTGTTTAATGAAAACCGTGAACTGGTTTACACCGGCAGGGCAGTGGACAATCCGAAGTTCACTGACAGGATGTCCGTTAATGATCTCGACAGGGCATTGGACGAGCTGACATCAGGGAAAGAGATAAGTATCAAGGTCATCAATCCCATTGGTTGCAACATCAAGTGGGAAGGCAAAGATGCCCACTGGATGCCCGCTGAAGCTTGTGATCTGGTTTAGCGCCTGGTAAACCTTGATCCGGATTCGATTAGATACTGTATAAGACTGTTAATCAGTGGCACTAAGAAAACCAACCCATTATGCTAAAGTGGTTCTGAGAAGGCGTCAAGAACAAGGCATACGAACATTAAGAGCCAGGAGTTTACTGGTCGTAAATGACTGATGTTTAAGGTGAGCATAAAGCAGTTATTGACGTTTTCTTAGAATCACTAATTAAAACAAACACCATCTCTTTAA
>CAYFUP010000077.1:0-14687 GCA_964346235.1 uncultured Bacteroidales bacterium
TTTTAAAATTGATTATTTGTTTGAAATACAATGGTTTAATTTAATATTTATCACAGATGAAACGACGCATGAATTATTAATTAGTGTCACTAAGAAAACCAACAAATTATGTTAAAGTGGTTCTAAGAAACGAATAACAAGCATAAAAAATATGGCCCAATTACTTAAAGTATCGTTCTCACCTCATGTTTACAGCGACTTGTCCATTCGCAAGCTCATGTTTGACGTTAACCTTTCTCTTCTTCCGGCTTTTCTTGTCTCCATTTGGCTGTTTGGCTGGGGCAGTATCATCGTGACCGCTGTCGCTATTGTTTCTTGCGTGGCCAGTGAATATGTATTTCAAAAATATTTGTTAAAAGTTAAACCCACCATATCCGATGGTTCGGCTTTTCTCACCGGACTCCTGCTGGCTTTTAACGTTCCGGCCAATATACCGGTCTGGATAGTTATCATAGGCAGCATCGTATCCATTGGTGTTGGAAAGACCACCTTTGGGGGACTTGGCAATAACCCCTTTAATCCTGCCCTGGTAGGCAGGGTCTTCCTGCTTATTTCATTTCCTGTACAAATGACCAGCTGGCCTGTTCCCAGGGGGTTTAATACCGGATATATCAATGCAACCACCGGAGCTACCCCTTTGGGAATATTGAAAGAAGGCATGAAGAATAACATTCCAGTAAATGCACTTATGAATGAGGTTCCTTCTCACATGGAATTGTTTATGGGCTCCATGAGTGGTTCCCTCGGTGAGATGGCCGGATTTGCCCTTATCCTGGGATTTATCTATCTCTTGTTCCGTAAAGTGATAACCTGGCACATACCGGTTTCCATCCTATTGTCAATTTTTATCTTCACGGGTATTTTATGGATTGTAAATCCTGAGCAATACATTGATCCCCTCTTTCATCTGCTAACCGGCGGAGTTTTGCTCGGGGCGTTATATATGGCTACGGATTATGTGACTTCTCCGATGACACAAAAAGGCATGTGGATATACGGCATAGGAATAGGGGTCATCACCGTCATCATCAGAGTTTTGGGCGCTTATCCCGAAGGCGTATCTTTTGCCATCCTGATCATGAATGGGTTTGTGCCGTTAATCAATCGATATATACCACCTAAAAGATTTGGGGAGGTCAAAAAAAATGGCTAATAAGGAATCATCATTTCGGAATATGGTATTAACCCTTGGTATCGTGACATTATTTGCGGCCACTGCGCTGGGACTTATATATGAACTCACCAAAGAACCCATTGCCCGGGCCAAAAAGGCAAAAAAAATGGAAGCCATCAGGGAAGTGCTTCCCGGGTTTAATAATAATCCGGGCAATAATAAAAAAGCCTATCAGGTGGGTGAGGACAGTGTTAAAATATATATGGCCGAGATGAATGATAATGCGGTTGGATATGCAGTGGAAACCTTTACGAACCAGGGATATAGTGGAAAGATCAGAATCATGGTGGGCTTTTTACCAAATGGGGAAATCAATGGTATATCGGTGATCCAGCATCAGGAAACACCCGGTTTGGGTTCTAAGATAGAAAAAGGGAAATCTGACTTTATCGATCAGTTTGTAGGGAAAGATCCTTCCGCATTTAGTTTGGAAGTTAAAAAAGATGGAGGGGATGTTGATGCCATCACAGCAGCTACCATAACCTCCCGCGCTTTTTGCGGTGCGGTGAAAAGAGCCCATGAAATGTTAAATGAAGAAGGGCTGAAAAAAAACATTTCAGAACATGAAGTCAGGTAATCAACTAATAACATACGCCTATGGACCAATGGAAAACTTTTTTTAAAGGCTTTTTTAAAGAAAATCCGGTGACGGTACTCTTTTTAGGGCTGTGTCCCACCCTGGGGGTGACCTCTACCGCTGTAAACGGATTGGGCATGGGATTAGCCACTACCTTTGTGCTTTTTATGTCCAATATTGTCGTGACCATCATTAAAAAACAGGTACCCGGGAAAGTCAGAATACCTTCTTTTATTGTCATCATCGCTTCTTTTGTCACCATTGTAGAGTTGCTCATGCAGGCTTATCTGCCTGAATTGTTCAAGCAATTGGGCATTTTTATTCCCCTAATTGTTGTAAATTGCCTGGTACTTGGAAGGGCTGAAGCTTTTGCATCAAAAAATGATTTTTTATCTTCCGTTCTGGATGGATTGGGCATGGGACTTGGATTCACCATGTCGCTCACATTATTGGGCGCTGTGCGCGAAATTCTCGGTGCCGGTTCTTTTTTTGGATTTGAATTCATACAGGGGGATGCCATGCTTATCTTTGTTCTGGCACCCGGGGCATTTATTGCATTGGGCTACCTCATTGTACTTATTAACAAAGCAGGAAATAAAATTTCAAAAGATTAAATAAGGCATGGAATATATATTAATCATCATATCGGCAGTATTTGTCAATAACATCGTATTGGCCAGGTTTCTGGGATTATGTCCGTTTATTGGGGTTTCCAGTAAGATCGATACCTCTATCGGCATGACCGGGGCGGTGGTTTTTGTCATGGTCATTGCCACCGCCGTAACATATCTGATACAAAACTACATTCTTATTCCCTATGGAATTGGTTTTATGCGCACCATCACATTCATACTTGTCATTGCCTCCCTCGTCCAACTGGTGGAAATCGTTATTAAAAAGGTAAGTCCCTCCCTTTACCAGGCCTTGGGGATATTCTTACCCCTTATCACCACCAACTGCGCCATTTTAGGGGTTGCCATTCTTGCGGTTCAGAATGATTACAACCTGCTGGAAAGTGTTGTATTTGCATTTGCTAATTCCCTGGGCTTCGGACTTGCCCTGGTTACTTTTGCTGGAATAAGGGAACAACTGGATTTATCCAATGTCCCAAAAGCCATGGAAGGTGTGCCGATTGCTTTTATTGTGGCGGGTATCCTGGCGATGGCTTTCATGGGTTTCGCCGGAATCGTATGATGCTTCGCTGACCGCCAAATTCCTGCATAAACAATGCAGTGGGCCGCAAAAAGCAGGTTGTTTGCTTGAATAAAACCTTTGCCCGACCATTTCTCGATGTAAAAAGCCCATGGAATTCATCATCAACGTGTATTCATTTTCAAAGCATCCTTTGTCTGACCACCTCGTACATGATGACCGCCGCCGCAGCAGACACGTTTAAAGAATCAATCTGTCCCCTGACAGGAATGGTTACTTTTTGATCCGCCAATTCTAAGAGCTTGGGAGAAACCCCTTTATATTCTGAACCCATCACAATCGCAGTGGGCTCGTGATAGTCTATCTCCGTATATTTGAAAGACGCTTTTTCAGTGGCTGCAATCAAACGAATGCCCGAGTTTTTTAAAAACAAGCAGGTTCTTTTCAGATCGAAGGTGCGACCGACCGGCAGGTAATTTAATGCACCGGAAGATGTCTTTACCGCTTCCGAATTGACCTGGGCGCTTTCTTTCACCGGGATAATAATCATATCAGCCCCGGCACATTCAGCAACGCGGCAGACTGATCCGAAATTTCTGACGTCTGTCACGCGGTCCAGAATGACCAAAAAAGGATTTTTGCGCTGTTCAAAAATTTGTGGGATAAAGTTTTCAACATCAATAAATTCAATGGGAGACAGGTAGGCTACCACTCCCTGATGGTTTTTCCGCGTAATACGCTGTAGTTTCTGCAAAGGAACAAACTGATAAGGAAGGCGGTGTTTTTTGATCAGGTTAATCAGATGATCAGTCCCTTCACCCTGTGCATCCCGCTTTACCAATATGCGTTCTATTTCTTTACCGGACAGGATGGCTTCGGTTACCGGATTAATGCCAAAAATAAAATCTTCTTTGGTTTTTTTCATTTCCTCAAGGCTTCATTTTTGCAAATTAAAATCTTTGTTGCCATAAATTCATTAAAAGGATGATAAAAAAATATATTTTCGTTGCCTGAATAGTCTATTAAGCTAAAAACCATTTTTGTGAAAAAGCTATCCATTGTCATCTGCGTTTATAATGAAGAGCAAAACATTTTGCGCTTTATTCATATTATTTGCCCTCAATATGCAGGAACATACCCTGGATTACATATTTGTATTCCTGGTTTCCTCCATAGTGGCTACCATTCCTTTTACCATCGGGGGACTGGGAGCCAGGGAGGTTACCTTCCTGTACGGGGCAAAGCTGATGGGACTGAACCTTGATGTATCCATTGCACTTAGCTTTTCTTTTTATTTAATTACTGCCTTTACCTCTTTCTGGGGCATCTGGTATCACCTGAAAGGAAACCTGGCCAAGAATCTGCAATAGAGAAGATGAAACCTCCATCTGCATTAACATGGAAATGTCCCTCATGGTTTATTATTTAGTGGTTCTAAGCTACAATTAAAACGTTTAAAAACAATGGTTTAAACTTATGTAGTGTATGTGAGAAAACGTCAATAACTGCGTTATGCTCACCTTAATCACCAGTCATTTACGACTAGTAAACTCCTGATACTTAAGCCTCGCATGCCTTGTTCTTGACGCCTTCTTAAAACCACTTTAGAATAATTTGTTAGTTTTCTTAGTGCCTCTGTTTAACCAATCATTCATTCCCCCTTTTCCTTTGGTGCATAGGGAAGGGTGAAGTAAAAGGTAGAACCACCCGTGCTGTTAGACTCAACCCAGATATTTCCCTCCAGCAATTCAGCAAAGGCTTTGGAAATGGACAAGCCCAGACCGGCTCCTTCGAATCCTTTGGCATTACTGAGATCTGCCTGTCTGAAGCGTTCGAAAATTTTCGTTTTTAATTCATCCGCTATACCAATTCCGGTATCATCCACATAGAATTCGAGCCAGGCATCCTTTTTCCGGTAACCAAATTCTATCCTTCCCTCATGGGTATATTTTATGGCGTTCTTTATGAGGTTGGTAAGTATCTGATTGAACTTGGTTCGATCCGTTAAGATAATGCTTTCCTTATTGCTTAAGTATTTTTTATAGTCAAGGTTCAATCCCTTGTTTGCTGCTTCCGGTTTAAAAAATGCATACTGGGCATCGAGCTCTTCATTGATGTTTACTTTATGGAAATTCGTTTCAATCAGTCCGGCCTCAATTTTTGAAATGTCAATCAAATCATTGATGATATCCAGCATTCTTTTGCCGCTTTGTTCTATGACCTTGATGTATTTGCTTTGTTTGTGTTCCGTTAAATCAGGTTTGTTCAGCAATTGCGCAAATCCCAGGATACCATTCATGGGGGTTCGTATCTCATGGCTCATGTTCGCCAAAAACAAAGACTTAAGCCGGTCGCTTTCTTCTGCTTTTTCTTTGGCTTTGATCAGATCATGCTTGTATCTTTCTTCCATCCGGTTTGAATGCAACAAAGGGGCAATATACGAACAGATGTCTTCCAGAATATGCTTGTCTTTATCATCATATTCCCCTGGCTTGTTGGCCATGGCAATTTGCCCGATCAGGTTGCCGTTTTGTATGATGGGGACGGCCAGGATATTTTTAACGGGTATGTGACCTTCTGGTACTTTTAGGTTGTTGTTTTTGATGATGGTCTTTTTCGATATAAGGCTCTCACCCCAAACACCACTCCAGGATTCTTTGGGAAATTCTATTGCTTTGTTTTGAATCTGGCATTCATCCCATATATCATAGGTCATAGAGGGACAAACAAGGTTCCCGGTATTCTCATCAACATAGCCGATAAATCCAAATTCGCTGTCAAGTTCTTGTAATATTAAATCAAGAATGCTTTTATAAAATTTTTCTCCTTGTCCCGTAATAAAAGCATTTGAGATGGAAGCCCTCAAAACCTGGGCATTTCTTGAAGCTTCCAGTTCCATCTCAAATTTTTTGCGTTCGGTGATGTCCTTGGACATGCCAAATGTTCCGATAATCTCATGTTGTTCGTTGTAAAGCGGCATCTTGGTGGTTAGAGACCAGGTTTCCGTTCCGTTCATCCATATTTCTCTTTCCTCCATGTTAAAAAGCGGCTCCCCTTTAGCCATAATTAATTGTTCATCTTTCAGGGTTTTAGCTGCATGATTCTTATCAAAATAATCATAATCTGAGTTGCCAATAGCATCCTCCGGATTTTCAAGGTCAAAAAGACCGGACAATCTTTTATTAATTCTGATGAATTTGCTGTGTTTATCTTTAAAAAATATTTTATCCGGAATATTATCCATCAGGGTTTTCAGAAGATACCTTTCATACCGTAGGGATTTTTCTGCCATCACCTCTTCCGTGACGTCCATCACGGTGGATACCATGGTATTTTGTTGCAACAGGGGAATGTTTACAACGGTCACATTTCTGGTCACACCATCCTTTCTGGTTATTTCAATGTTTTCCCAATGCATCCTGTCCGGGTCGCCTGATGAAACATCCTCCATGATCCTTTGCGTAATATATTGCCGGTATTTTTCATCAGGATATACTTTTTTAGAAAATTCCTGTACATTCTTAATTTCTTCTTCATCCCAACCATAAATTTCCGTAAACCGCTTATTCATATAAGTGGCTTCCCCTTCATTGATTTTATTCAAAGCCAGTCCGATGGGCAGGTTATCCAGTACAGTTTGTATAAAATGATTCCTTTCTTCAAGTGCCTGCTCGGCCCTTTTCCGAACGGTAAAATCAAGAATGGAGAAAATAAAACTTTTCTTTTGGTCTTCCCATTTTATGGGTGAGATAATGATCAAAACATGGATAAGATCTCCATTTTTTCTTTTCCATTGTGACTCGATGGACTTATAATCAAATTGTTCAACCTGGTGATAAATCTCTTTTCCTACGCGTTCATATTCTTCATGAGAGATATAGAGTTGTTCGGAGCTTTTTCCAACCATTTCCCCGACCGGATAACCGGATATTTCGGCAGTTCGCTCGTTGGCAAATTCAATGATCCGGTTGCTTACAATGCCAATGCCTACCGGAGCTGACTTTAATATGCTTGTCAGTTGTGCTTGCTGTTTTTCAAACCTTTCATTTTTTTCCGTGAGGAGTTCATTGGCTGACTGAAATTCCTCACTTAGTAAAAGATATTCATTGTTCTTTTCCTGCAATTCCTCATTCATTGCCAGAAATTCTTCTCTTTGTTTTTCAAGTTCATCATTCTTTAAGGCGAGCTTTTCTTCTAACTTTTCAAGTTTGAGCTCCAAATCTTTTATTTTGTCTTTTAAAAGGCCGATGTTTTCTTCCATTTTCGCTAATGGTTATTGATGAAAATTTTTGCCGCAGGTGTTTCATTCATTTTGCTTGACAAATAAAGCTTAGTAATGATACTTTTATCAAGATTACGTAATATTTTTCAGTAAGTTTTCTTGTTAAGTTTGAAAAGAAATGATGGTAGAAAAGCCCTTACACAAGGGTGAAAGGGCTTGGCCGGGGTGCTGTGATATGTTGATTAGCTGATTGAAATTTTATGATTTAAAGCTCATCTTATCACATATACGATAAATGTGGAAACAATTGTTTTAAACAATAATCGTAGCTTGGTCTCTCGAATTATATTCAATCAATTTAAAATGCTCGTTTTTTTAGTCACTGCTTATATGGCTTACACCATGGGATATTTCTTAAAAATATTATCGGAATTCAGCAGGATATCAATATACTGAGCACGTTTATAGGTGAAAGGATCTTTCAGTGCTTTTCTGGAGAGCTTTCCCCTGAAATCATCAATGTTTTCATAATTTTTGTTATCCATCCAGGATTCCAAATCATTAATGATTTTTCTGATAACCTCACTTTTGTTTTTATAAACGGTGCTTACAATTTGCACGACATTGGCTCCTGCCAGCAACATCTTAATAACATCCGATGCAGCATAAATGCCACCGCTTGCACAAACATTTGCATTAATGTTGTCATAAAGAAGTCCCGCAAAACGAAGGGCAATCTTACTGTCCGATTGACTGGATAAATCGTAGGGAAAAAAATGCTTTTCATTGGAAATGTCTATATCAGGCTGGAAGAACCTGTTAAAGAGGACAAAAGCGTCCGCTTTGGATTTGTCCAGTTTATGAATGAAATTTAAGGGATTGCTATAGGAGTGGCTTAGTTTAACGCTGACCGGAATGCTAACACTTTTTTTGATGTTCTTTAATACATCCGACTGGTAAGTTTCAATTTCTTCCGGAGTCCTGTTAAAGTCAACAGGAACTGCATAAAAATTGAGCTCCAGGGCGTCTATACCAGTATTCTCAAGTTCTTTGGCATATTCAATCCATGTTTCTTTGTAAATGGCATTCAAACTGGCAATTACCGGGATATTAACGGCTTCTTTCACCTTCTTCAGTTTGTATAAGTGCTCTTTGGGGCCGCCGTGCTCAACATTGGGAAAAGTAGAAATCATTTCCGGATTCCGTTCACTGTATTCGTCAATGTTTTCCTGCATTTCAAGGCTTTCATAGTGAACCTGCTCTTCGAATAATGACTTGTAAACAATGGCTGCAGCACCTTCGGATTCCCATTTTTTAACAGAGTTGGGGTTTTCCACCATATTATTTGCCCCAACAATAACGGGGTTTTTTAATTCAAGCCCCATGTAAGTCGTTTTTAGATTTGCCATATTTGGTTAGATTTTTAAAGTTAATAAAAGTCAAAAAATTAGTTCATTATTTCTGTAATTCCAACAAAAGCCAGCTATTTTTTGTTTATTTACGAATTTGTAAATATAATGAAATACTGACTTTCATTATAATTTTCTCTGAATTCCTGTTAAAAATTTTAATCCCACCCTTGTGCATTAAATGCTTATTTGTCATGGAAGTTTCATTTATAATTTTTAAATTTAGAACTTCATGAATTAAAGCAAGGTTCATGCCTGTAAAACATAAAAATATCCTGTTGTTATGCGTCGTGGTTTATGTAAACTTGTCTCCTGGATTTGTACATGGACAAAGACAGGAATTGATATTTGACAAAATAACCGATGAAAGCGGGCGTTCTTTGGGTCATGTGACGGGATTAGCCCAGGATGAGTATGGGTTTTTGTGGTTTGCCACCCGGGAAGGATTGTACCGGTACGACGGATATAACTACAAACTGTTCCGTAAGGATGTAAATGACTCCACCTCATTGCCTTTTAATGACATCACCTTTTTGTATAAGGATAAATCAAATCATCTCTGGCTCCGGCATTATGATCAGTTATCCGTTTTCAGGCGTGAAAAACTTGTTCATGCCTATGACAGCCTGTTATCCTATCCATTTGCCCTGGATGTCAGAATTATAGAGGATAAAAACAATAACCTGTGGATTGGACCGACCCAGCAAGGTCTCATGAAATATGATAAAACCAATGATTCCATCCAATGGTACCGGAGCTATCAATCCACATATCCGCCTGCGCTTCATAAGTATGTTTCAGCATTGGAAAAAGGAAAAGCAAAAATTCAAATTGATTCAGCAGTGAATAATACAGATACAATGGTTTCCTTCCAGGTCAGTGAGGAAACAGTTTTTTTGGTTATCTCTTCTGTGGAGCGCGGGATGAATGGTTTTTATGATTTTGGCAGGGTGTTACAAAACAATATCACGGTGTGGTCACCCACCAAAGATAAGCTTAAATATGCAGGGGGTGCGGAAAAGAACCAGGTTCAAATCGATGTGATCAGGCTTCAACCGGGTAATTATCAGCTTCATTTTCATGCTGACGGAACACATGCTTTTCAAATGTGGGAAGGAGAGTCCCCTGTGTATAACAGACAATATGGCATTACACTTATCCCCTTGTCGCAAGGTCATTTCCGGAAAAACCAAACCAGGAAAACGGATGATTTTGCGAATGCTGAAACAGATAAAATTCTGCGATTAATCGATCAGCCATATTCCCCTGACAATGCCATTTCTTCTGATGAAATCAAGGACATGCTGATAAATAATGAAGGCAGGCTTTGCTTGTTAACAGACCGAGGAATTGATGTGTATGATGAAAAGAAAAAATCATTTGAGTCGATTCCGGTGGATTACCAGACCCACCTGGAAAGATTTGACCCTCACAGTCATGTTTGTTTTATTCAAAACCAAAAGAATCATTACTGGATAGGAACCAATGACGGCATTTTGGTTTACCATCCGGAGAAGAAATCATATACAACCTACAGAAATTCACCAGAGAATGATTCATTGCTGGCAGGCAATGTTATCTATACCCTGTTTGAGGATTATAGGGGAAATATCTGGATTGGAACCGATGAGGGTTTGTCCGTTTACAAAGCACAACATGACCGGTTTTATACGTATCGCGCCTCGAATAGAAACAGGCTTTATTCCAATAAAATTTTTAAAATTTATGAAGACAACTCAAAGAACATATGGATAGCCACATTTGAGGGATTAAACAAAATGAGAAGGTCAAGGTTTACCTTTCACGACCTGAAAATCCAGCGCTATGTAAATTTCCCCCTGATACGTGCACAGGATGGAACCATCTGGTACAGGGGACAGCAGAACAGGTTGACCAGCTACGACAGGGAAAGTTTTCAACATACCAACCATAATATTAAAAGTGAAATATTTCCGGTTGATCCTTATACAGATGAGGTGGATTATTCATTCAGTGATTTGTATGAGGATAGTCAAGCGCGTTTGTGGGTGCTTATTCAGAATAAGCTTTACCGGTTCAACCGGCATCCTTCAATTCTTGAACATGTTTTATCCATCGATGAGGGATATGATTTTTATTTTGGTAAAACCTATTCCATGTTTGAAACCAATGGCCATCAGCTATGGATCATATCGGAAAAAGGCGTATATCCTTTTGACCGGGAAAAGGACGAGATGGGCCGGTTATTTGCGTTCGAAAAATCAAATACATATGATGAGCAGGGGGATTTTATAAAATACATATACCAGGATAAATCCGATAATTTCTGGATTCGCACTGCAGGGGGCATATTTTACTTTAATACCAGGCAAAAGAAAATAAGGAAGGTTTATGCATTCCGGAATGACTTTTCTGCTTCCCTGGCAGAAGGGAACATTGCTGAAGATCACCAGGGTAATATTTGGTTTTCAGCTTTGCCTTACCTCTATAAGATGAATCGAAATGATAGGAACAAGGGCATGGACAGCATTCAGGAATATCATTTCGAAGGATTGGATGATGTGGGATTTTGCAATGTATTTCCGCACCAGGGTATTATATGGATATACACGAATAATGGCTTGTTCAGGTATCACGAAAACTCAGATGCCTTTGATTCCTATACTTACCTGGACGGATTAATAGATAATAACATCAACGGAATGGTGGAGGAAGACAGCAACCACTTGTGGATAACCACCCTGAAGGGAATATCAAGGTTTAATATTCAGAACGAATCGTTTAAGAATTATTTCCGGCCCAATGATGATATCTCATACCATTTTAAAAAGATGCCCCGCCATTTTAAACAGCCTGATGATGAACTAATATTTATTACAACAAAAGGACTGGTAACTCATTTCCCGGATAGCATCAACAAAAGGCCGCCGAGGATTCAGATTACCAGATTTGAATTATTCGGACAGGAATATGAGCTGGATAGCTTGGTTTACAGACAGAAACAAATCCGTTTGAAACATGATCAAAACCATTTGTCGTTTCGCTTTTCAGCGCTGGATTTTACCAATCCTTCGCAAAATAAATATGCTTTTAAAATGGAAGGCATCGATAAAAACTGGAAACATATCTCTGCCAGCGAGCGCAGGGTTACATATACCACCGTGGATCCGGGCGAATATGTGTTTAAGGTGAAGGGATGCAACAATGACCAGATATGGAATGAAAAGGGACAGCAATTGCACATTGTCATTACACCGCCCTGGTACAAGACCAAAGTGGCTTATGCTGGTTATGTCGTTCTCCTCATTGTAGGCATATATGCTTTTATCAAAGTGAGGGAAAGAAACCTAATCCTTGAAAAACGAATACTTGAGCAAAAAGTGAAGGAAAGAACCGCCCAGATAGAGCAGCAGAAAGAGGAAATTACCAGTCAGCGCGACATGATTTACGAACAAAATGAGGCCATCAAAGACAGTATATATTATGCCCAGCGAATCCAGCGGGCTGTTTTGCCTCCCAATGACATCATAAAACAATTGTTCCCGGAATTCTTTATATTATTTAAGCCCAGGGACATTGTCAGCGGTGATTTTTACTGGCTTTCAGAAAAAGAAGGCAAGGTCGTCGTGGTGGCTGCAGATTGTACCGGCCACGGAGTGCCAGGCGCATTTATGAGCATGCTGGGGGTCGCCTTTTTAAATGAAATTGTGAATAAAACAGATGAATTGCAGGCCAATACAATACTTTCCCAGTTAAGAGCACAGGTGATAAAATTCCTTCATCAGGAAAGGGCAGACCACCAGTCAAAAGACGGCATGGATTTGGCCTTATGCATATTTGATAAAAATAACCACCTGGTGCAATATGCCGGCGCATTTAATCCGCTGTTGATGATAAGAAACGGGGAGCTAAGACAGATTAAGGCGGACCGGATGCCAATCGGGATATATGAGAAAAAGGACGAGTTTGTTAATCATCAGTTTGAAGTAAAGGAAGGAGATCTGATATACATGTTTTCCGATGGATATACCGATCAGTTTGCCGGAACAAATATGGAAAAATTTAAGATGAAAAGGTTTAAGGAGCTCTTGTTGAAAATCCACCGGGAGTCCATGGAAACACAAAAGCAAATGCTGGATGAAACCATAGAAAAATGGCGGAAAGGAATCGAGCAGGTGGATGACATTCTGGTGATGGGAATAAAATGCCGGGGAACTGGTAATGGCCCGGATAAAGAATAGGATGGCCTGTATAAAGCAAATCATGGCTTGTTTAAAGCATAGCATGGACCGGGTAAAGCCCGGTATGTCCCGGATAAATGCAGGGAGGATGCGGCCATTATGAAGAGAGGAGCAGATGCCCGGACAATTAAGGAAAAATTGTTTTTAAATTAAAACAGGAAATGATTTATTTTGATAAATTGCGTTGGCTAAACCATTAAAAATTATACAGATGAACCCTAATAAGAATTTATTTATGATGGCTGAGCGGCTGTATAAAGAGCCATTGCTCTATCCATCAGCGCCTTGCCGGATGAAAAAGCGAATGAATGGTTACCCGTCCAATTATCCGGGAATGCGAAAAAATCTGATGAGCTTTATTTTAGTCCTCGCCGGAATTTGCCTGGTTCCCTGGTCAGGTTTGCATGCACAGACCTATGAGGATTTTGTAAAACAACAGCAACGGGACATGCAGGAGTTTAAAGAAATAAGGGAAAAGGAGTATCAGGAATTTGTTGAAGAGCGGGATGCCTATATTCAGAAAATGGATCAGGAGTTTTCGGATTATCTGAAGCAACAATGGGAAGAATTTAAAGCTTTTGCCGGTGAACAGGTGCCGGAAAGACCGAAACCTGAAGAGCAGCCTGTTTTCAAAACGGATGAGGCAGCCCGGCAGGTAGGAAAACTTAAAATGAAAGAACCGGTCATGGAAAAATCTCCGGATAAGGATGAAACTACCTTGCCAGTCATGCGAAAAAGCATAGCGGAAAGTTTTGCCACAGAAACCTTGAATATGTATTTTTATGGCATTCCCATTAACCTGGAATATGATAATTCCTTTGTGGATGATTATTCAGGGGAAGTCAATGAAGAAACCATCTCTGCTTACTGGGATAAAATGAATGAAACCAATTACAGTCATTTAATTGACCAGTTATATGATTATAAGTCCGTCATGAACCTGAATGACTGGGGGCATTACTTGTTGGTAAAAAAAGTGGCGGAAAACATTTCCCGGGATGAAAATGCCGGCATATTTCTTCAATGGTTTTTGCTGACCAAATCAAATTACCTGACCAAGTTATCGTTTGATCAAAACCGGTTGTTTCTGATGCTGGCTTCCAGGAATGAGATTTATGGATTGCCTTATACCACGGTGAACCGCATTAAATACTATATCGTCAATGGTGAAGCGGACAATGTTTTTACCTATGAACAAAATTTTCCCGAGGCTCGAAATTATTTCGATCTGAATATCACAAGTCCTTTTCATTTTAATACCAACAACATCATAGATAAATCCATCAGCCTGAATTACGAGGATAAACAATATTCCTTCAACATCAAATATAACAAGGACCTGGTTGATTTTTACGATGCCTATCCGGTGGCAGATTTAAAAATATATTTTGATGCAACGGTACCGGCCATTACCAAAGAATCAATAGCCGAGGCCTTGCGTCCTGAGGTACAGGATAAATCTGAAGCAGAAGCCGTTGGATTTCTCCTCCATTTTGTTCAGAACGGCTTTCAATATAAGACCGACCAGGAACAATTCGGACGGGAAAAATTTTATTTTCCTGAGGAATTGTTTCATTATCCGTATGCAGATTGCGAGGACCGCTCCGTTCTCTTTGCTTACCTGGTAAAAGAACTGCTGGGGTTAAAGGTGATCGGACTGGCATATGATGATCATGTATCCACGGCTGTCAGCTTCCATGAAGAGGTTACAGGAGATTATCTGACTTATAAAGGCGATGAATACATCATTTGTGACCCAACTTTTATCAATGCCCCGGTGGGAAGTGCTATGCCGGAGTACCGGACTAAAACTGCTGAAATTATTGAGCTGGTCAACAATCAATACATTGCCCGGCGCTCCAAAAGCATCTGGAATCAATTGTTGGAGGCTGGGGCCAATCACGGAGGCAGCGCTCAGGATATCATCTTTGAT
>CAYFUP010000078.1:0-14662 GCA_964346235.1 uncultured Bacteroidales bacterium
ATTTATATAATTGAAATACAAGAGTTTAACATAACATTTATCACAGATGAAAATAGGCTGTCCGAAAGAAATCAAAAAGCACGAATACCGTGTTGGTCTGACTCCCTCAGATGTTAGATCATATTCACAAAGGGGACATGAAATAATCATGGAAAAAGGAGCCGGCGGGGATGCCGGTTTTGATGACAAAGAATACATTCAGTCCGGTGCCACCATTTATAAAGATAAGAAAAAAATCTTTGATGATTGCGAAATGATTGTAAAGGTAAAGGAACCGTTACCGGAAGAATATGGTCTATTTCATGAAGGGCAGATACTATATACCTATTTGCATCTGGCTGCGAGCAGGGAACTGACTGAGGCTTTGCTTTCCCGCAAAATCAAAGGGGTGGCATATGAAACCATTGAAACAGATGAAGGGCAGTTGCCATGTTTGAAACCCATGAGTGAAATAGCGGGCAGATTGAGTGTTCAGGAAGGGGCAAAATACCTGGAAAAACCCTTTGAGGGAAGAGGGGTCTTACTTGGAGGCGTTCCGGGTGTAAGTCGCGGCAAGGTTGGCATTATTGGCTCCGGTGTAGTTGGCACAAACGCATGTAAAATAGCAACCGGCATAGGTTCTGATGTAACCATGCTGGATATTAATGCCGATCGACTGGAATACCTGGATGATATTTTCGGTTCAAGAATTAATACCCTGTATAGTACTGATTCAAATATTGAAAAAGTATTGCAGGAGAGTGATCTTATCATCTGCGCCGTGCTGGTGCATGGTGGCAAAGCCCCAAGCATCATAACCCGCAAACAATTAAAAATGATGAAAAAAGGTTCCGTCATCGTGGATGTGGCCGTTGACCAGGGTGGTTGTGTGGAAACCACCAAACCCACCACCCATGATAATCCGGTTTACGTGATTGATGATGTGGTGCATTATGCCGTAGCCAACATGCCCGGTGTGGTTGCCCTGAGCTCAACCCAGGCGCTGACCAGCAGCACATTGCCTTACGGACTTTTTATAGCCGAACACGGGCTGGAAGAAGCCTGCCGGCTTTCCAGTGACATAGCCCGCGGGATAAACCTCTATCATGGCAGCATCACCTACAAAAACGTAGCCGAAGCCTTTGATACAGAATATGCTGCCCTGGAAGATCTGCTGCGTTAAATCCGTATTTTTCCTCATCATTTGCAAACCGGATATTTTCTAACAAGGATTTCTTTTTTATCTCTGAAATCTTTCCTAATATTGTAGGCTTTATTGGAGCCCCATTCAGCAACCGGTAAATGCCTAAAGCATGTGTATTGCAGCATTAGGATAAAGGTTCCGAATGGATAACAAGGAAAAATGCCGGTTGTAAATGCCGGTGAGGACAATCCATTTGCAGTATAATAAACATTACATATAATTATAAGGATAATGAAGAACTTTGCATTAATCGGTGCAGCAGGATACATTGCCCCCAGACACATGCTGGCCATTCAGGACACCGACAACGATTTGGTTTGTGCCCTGGATAAAAGTGACAGTGTCGGCATCATTGACAGCTATTTTCCGGATGCTGATTTCTTTATAGAATTTGAACGGTTTGACCGGCATGTGGATAAACTCAAAAGAACCAACAAGAAAGTGGACTATGTTTCCATTTGCACCCCGAATTATTTGCACGACGCCCATATTCGTTTTGCCTTACGGAATGAAGCAGATGCCATATGCGAAAAACCGCTTGTCCTGAATCCCTGGAACATCGAAGCCATTCAGGAAATGGAAAAAGAAACAGGCAGAAAAGTGTATAACATTCTTCAGTTAAGGCTTCATCCAAGCATCAAACAATTAAAAGAAAAAATCGATAATGACAATTCAGGAAAAATATATGAAATTGATTTATCGTACATTACCTCAAGGGGACACTGGTACTTCACCAGCTGGAAAGCCGATGATCAAAAATCCGGCGGAATTGCCACCAACATCGGTGTTCATTTTTTCGATATGCTGTCTTATATTTTCGGGGAAGTAAAAGAAAATATTGTACATGTCCTGGAACCCAAAAGGGCCTCCGGATTTCTGCAGCTTGAAAAGGCCCGGGTAAGGTGGTATTTAAGTGTAGATCATGAAGCTTTACCGGATGACATCAAGCAAAAAGGACAGCGAACCTATCGTTCCATTACCGTGGAAGGAGAAGAAATAGAATTCAGCGGGGGATTTACCGATTTGCATACCCAAAGTTATGAAGCCATCCTTGAAGGTACAGGATTTGGAATAGAGCATGCCAAAACCAGCATTCAAACCGTGTTTGACATAAGAAACAGCAAACCGGTCGGACTGAAAGGCGATTACCATCCATTTGCCAAAAAAACCATAGAATATCACCCTTTTTATAAAACCCGTTAGCTCGATGATCTAAAATATTAAGAACCCTTTTGATAAGCGAAAATAAATGGATAAAGAGATAGATTTAGATAGTAACTATGAGAAAACTGCCTTCAATATTTTAATGAGGTTCTCACACACTAAAAAAGTGTAAACAATTGTTTTTAAACGCTTTAATTGTAGCTTAGAACCACTAAATGGAGAAAGATATAATTATGGAGAGAACCTTTCAATATATTAATCCATGCCAACGAATTATTCAAGAATATTAATGAAAGAAAATGATAAAAAAACAACCATTAAAAAATCCTTAAAATGATAGAACAGCTCCAAACCAGGCAAAAGAAAATTTCTGTAATCGGACTCGGATATGTCGGTCTGCCCATTGCCCTCGAATTTGCGAAAAAATATGCAGTCATCGGATTTGATATCAAACCGGAGCGGATAGAATTAATGAAACAACACATTGATCCAAGCAATGAGTTATCGCCGGATGAATTCAAAAATACCGACATCACGTTTACTTCAAGCATTGAAGATTTAAAGCAAGCCCATTTTCATATCGTTGCGGTTCCCACCCCACTCGATGATTATAACCTGCCGGACTTAAAACCCGTGCTAAAAGCCTCGGAGACAACCGGACAAGCCATTAAAAAAGGAGACTATGTGGTGTATGAATCGACCGTATATCCCGGTGCCACAGAAGAAGAATGTATTCCCATTCTGGAAAAGATATCCGGACTTACCTATAAGAAAGATTTTAAGGTGGGCTACTCCCCCGAAAGAATAAATCCCGGGGATAAAGTGCATACGCTGACCAACATTACCAAGGTGACTTCCGGGTGTGATGAAGAATCATCCCATGTTATTTCAGAAGTATATGCCAGCATTATTGATGCCGGGGTTCATACAGCCAGTTCGATAAAAGTGGCGGAAGCGGCCAAGATTATCGAAAACACCCAGCGTGATATAAATATTGCCTTTATGAATGAGCTTTCCATCATATTTGGAAGGATGGGGATAAACACCTATGAAGTATTGGAAGCAGCCGGAACGAAATGGAACTTCCTGAATTTTTATCCCGGATTGGTAGGGGGGCATTGCATTGGAGTCGATCCGTATTATTTAAGCTTTAAGGCCAAGAAGCTGGGTTACCATGCCCAGATCATCAATGCCGGCAGGTTTATCAACGATTCCATGGGTGGATACATAGCCAAGCAAACCGTGAAGAAAATGATTGCCAATCACGTAAATATCATGAACTCGAAAGTCCTGGTGATGGGCGTTACCTTCAAGGAAAACGTGAGCGATATCCGTAACTCAAAAGTAATTGATGTCATCAATGAGCTGAAGTCTTACCATGTGGATGTAGAAGCAGTAGATCCCCATGCTTCCTCAGAAGAATTAAAAAATGAATATGGCATCGAGCTGTCATCCAAAATTAACAGTCACTACGACACCATAATCGTTGCTGTAAATCATCATGAATACAAAGAATTAGACGAAGCCTACTTTACATCCATATCCAATCATAAAGGCATTTTGATAGATATAAAGGGGGTATTCCGGAATAAAATCACAGAAATGGATTACTGGAGTCTGTAAGCCTCTTTCAGAAAATACAATGAATGAAGCCTGAAAACCTCTTTCAAAATACATAATTACTTAAGCCTGAAAACCTGCTTCAGCATCAATGATTTAATAAAATGTTGACATTTTTATACAAATCCGAAACCTAAATTGTATTACTTTAGCAATTTTCCTTCCCAGTCAGGAAAAAAAAACAAATTTTTAATTTAATTTTATAAATTTAATCTGCTACTTACCAGGCATTTAATAAAATAACATGTGACTGAGGAAGCGGAGCCGTGCCAGTCGGTTAAGTGTTAAACGCAGATAAAAGAATACTAATTTTAAATATAGAGAATCAATCAAAGATTCCATGTCTTGCATCTGAGAAATATAGACACGAATATTATCTTTAGTGCTATTTTAAAAACGAACAGCATCATATCTAAGATTATTCTAACACCAAAATCAGGTTTTAATTTTTATTCTACTGACCTGTTAAGTAAGAAAATCTATATGCATAAAATTTATTTAAAATGAAACCTCCATGATTAAGCGTTAATAACATATGCGAATGATCAAAAAGGAGGTACCATATAACCTTATAATAATTTTGAACAAATGAAAATTTTAATTACCGGAACCGCGGGTTTTATCGGCTTTCATCTTGCGCAACAGTTGATTAAACGTGGAGAAGAAGTGGTTGGCCTGGATTCCATCAATGATTATTATGAAGTTAGTCTGAAATACAACCGGTTAAAGGAAACCGGAATAGAAAAAGCAGAGATAAACGAAAACGAACTTGTCACCAGTAAAAAATATAAGAATTACCGGTTTGTCAGAATGAACCTGGAAAACAAAGAAGCGCTCCTGAACCTGTTCAGCAATGAAAAATTTGATAAAGTCTGTCACCTGGCTGCCCAGGCAGGGGTAAGATACAGCATTACCAATCCACATGCTTATATTGACAGCAATATAGCAGGATTCATGAACATCCTGGAGGGTTGCCGTCACCACCGGGTAACACATCTCGCTTACGCCAGCAGTTCAAGTGTTTATGGATTGAATGAGGAAATGCCCTTTTCCACCCATCATAATATCGACCATCCCATTAGTCTCTATGCCGCCAGCAAAAAGTCCAATGAACTGATGGCGCACACTTACAGCTATCTATATAACTTACCCACCACCGGTTTGCGTTTTTTTACCGTTTACGGTCCCTGGGGAAGACCGGACATGGCATTGTTCCTTTTTACCCGGGCCATTTTAAACAATCAGCCCATAGATGTTTATAATAATGGCCAAATGCAGCGTGACTTTACCTACGTCGATGATATTGTTGAGGGGGTAACCCGGGTTATCGACAATCCCCCGGAAAAGAACCTTAACTGGTCGGGCAAAGCGCCAGATCCAGCCTCCTCTCCTGCCCCGTACAAAATATACAACATTGGAAATAATTCGCCCGTTGCCTTAATGGATTTTATCGGCGCCATTGAAACCGCTACCGGCAGGAAAGCTGAAAAGAATTTCATGCCCATACAACCCGGAGATGTGCCGGCCACCTGGGCGGATGTCAATGATTTAATAACACAATTTAACTACAGGCCCAATACCCCGATTCAGAAAGGTGTCAATAAGTTTGTGGAATGGTACAGGTGGTATTATGGCATGTAGGATGTTGCTGTGAACTCAAATATGAACCATTTGTTATTGAAAATATATTAAATCAAACCAAAGAATATATCCATTCAAAATGAAAAAAACAGCATTAATCACAGGAATCACCGGACAGGACGGCGCCTATCTCTCAGAGTTCCTGTTAAAAAAGGGATACACCGTTCATGGCATCAAACGCAGGGCTTCATTGTTTAATACTGACCGGATTGACCACATCTACCAGGATCCCCATTCGGAAAACCAATCCTTTAAACTACATTACGGAGATTTAACGGATTCCACCAATCTCATCAGAATTGTCCAGGAAACCCAGCCCGATGAAATATACAACCTGGCGGCCCAAAGTCACGTGAAAGTTTCATTTGAGACCCCGGAATACACCGCCAATGCTGACGGGATAGGCACATTGCGTTTGCTGGAAGCCATACGCTTCCTCGGACTCACAGAAAAAACAAGATTTTACCAGGCCTCTACTTCAGAGTTGTACGGACTGGTGCAGGAAGTACCGCAGACTGAGAAAACGCCATTTTATCCCAGGAGTCCCTATGCAGCAGCCAAGTTATATGGATACTGGATCACAGTGAACTACCGGGAGGCCTATGGAATTTTTGCTTCCAACGGCATATTGTTCAATCACGAATCCCCCATCCGCGGCGAAACTTTTGTCACCCGGAAAATCACCAGGGCTGTCGCCCGCATAGCTTTGGGACTTCAGGATAAGCTTTATCTCGGAAATCTAGATGCAGAAAGAGACTGGGGACATGCCAAAGATTATATCAAAGCCATGTACCTGGTACTTCAGCATGATGAACCGGATGACTTTGTGGTAGCCACCGGCATAGCCACTAAAGTCAGGGATTTTGTCAGGCTCTCATTCAAAGAACTCGGGATTGACATAGAATTTAAGGGAGAAGGGAAAGATGAAAAGGGATACATTGCAAAATGCGAACATGATGCATTTAAGGTTCCGGAAGGAAAGCTCGTGGTAGAAATAGACCCTTCCTATTTCAGGCCTACTGAGGTGGATTTGCTCATCGGAGACCCAAGCAAAGCCAAAAAAAAGCTGGGATGGGAACCGAAATATGATTTGCATGGATTAATCAAAGACATGATGGCCTCTGACGTGAAACTGATGCAAAGACAGAAATATTTGAAGGACGGAGGGTATTATATTAAAAACTACTTTGAATAATCTTTGTTTATCCATATTCTCCCGAAACAGCGTTCTGCTCATTAAAAAACAGATTAAAAAAATTCCGCAAACTCAATATAAATGATCCCATACGAAAACCTGCTATGAATTATTAAGTAGTTCTAAACCCCGCATATACAATATAAATGATCCATACCGATGAAAAAAGACAGTAAAATATATATTGCCGGTCACCGCGGCATGGTGGGAAGTGCCATCGAAAGAAAATACCGAAGCCTCGGCTATACCAACATAATCACGCGTACAAGGAAGGAGCTGGATTTACTGGATCAGCAAGCCGTACAGGAATTCTTCAGCAAGGAGAAACCCGATTATGTGATTCTTGCAGCCGCCAAAGTAGGGGGTATTATCGCCAATAACACCTACCGCGCGCAGTTTATTTATGAAAACATACAAATCCAGAACAATGTCATTCATCAAAGCCATTTACATGGCGTGAAAAAGCTGCTTTTCCTGGGAAGTTCCTGTATTTATCCCAAACTTTCCCCACAACCCATGAAAGAAGATTCCCTGTTAACGGACGATTTGGAATACACGAATGAGCCATATGCTATTGCTAAAATTGCGGGCATGAAAATGTGTGAAGAATACAACCTCCAATATGGTACCAACTTTATTGCAGTGATGCCTACCAATTTATACGGACCTAACGATAATTATGATCTTGAAAAATCCCATGTATTGCCGGCCTTGGTCAGAAAAATGCATTTGGGTAAATGTTTGGAGCAAAATGACTGGAAGTTAATACGTAACGACCTGAATAAAAGACCAATAGAAGGTACTAATGGCACGGCAGATGAAAAAGAGATAATACAAATCCTTGAAAAATATGGGATAGCCATACATGAAGCGAACAATAATGAAAAACCAGCCCATTCCGGTCCGCAAAAAGTAAACGTTACCTTATGGGGCACAGGCAGTCCAAAGAGAGAATTCCTGCATTCCGATGACATGGCAGATGCGTGTGTTTACCTCATGAAAAATACAGATTTCAATGATTTGGTTAAATACTCCCTTTCAAAGGAACAACTGACAACTGATGTAAAAAAAGTACTAAATGAGAAGGAATATATCTCTTTAATAGCGAATCATCCAATATCCATAAAGAATACACACATCAATATAGGAACGGGAAAAGACTTAAGCATAAAAGAACTGGCCGGATTGATAAGAGCCATCACCGGGTTCAAAGGAGCCATCATCTGGGATACATCAAAACCAGACGGAACACCCCGAAAACTGATGGATGTTTCCAAAATCAACGAACTCGGCTGGAAAGAAAAAATCAACCTGGAGGAAGGAATTAAAAAGGTATATAACAGTTATATTGAAAAAACTTAATGAAGGTTGCAGGAAACCTTTTTTAAGATATGAGGCTGGTTTTCTTCATTTCACTAAATAAAAATCTAGCTTCATAAGCATTTTTCCGTTGCCATGCACATGATCAGGTAATAATCATAAAATGTTAGAAAAATTCATTTATTGATTAATAATATCATAGAAACGAGCTTTTTAATAATGCGGTTTATCCTACTCAAATAAATCTAATGATCAAATTCAAAAAGGTTTGAATCAAAAAAAGATTAAATTCACAAAATGAACAATCAATAAAATGTTTGAATCCATAAGATCAAAAGTTCTGCACCTGGAAGACCTGCCAAGAATCAGGAAAAAGCATGGCAATCAAAACATCGTTTTCTGTTCCGGAAGTTATGATATATTGCAATCCGGACACGCCGTATTTTTCAGTCAGTGCAAACAGTTTGGGGATATCCTGGTGGTAGGGGTAGGTACCGATAAAGTCATTAGCGAGCTTAAAGGGCCCTCCAGACCGGTGAATCCTGAAAACAACCGTATATATCTGGTCGCCGCTTTACAGGATGTGGATTATGCCATCCTGAATGTACCGGAGATGGAAGCCGGCAAAATAGATTTCCATCCCATCATCAGGGAACTACAACCCGATGTTTTTGTGTTGAATGAAGACGATTCAGGCATCAAAGAAAAAAGAGTCCTATGTGACAAATACCATAGCCGGATGGAATTTGTAACAAGGATAGTGCCGGAAGAATTGCAGGCCACCTCTTCCACCAATATCATTGATAAGATCAAGTTTGCATACAGGGCTCCGCTCAGAATAGATTTTGCAGGGGGTTGGGCAGATGTTCCCTTCATCATGCATGGAAAAACAGGATATGTTTCAAACATATCCATCAAGCCCTATATTGAATTAAAGGACGGGGGCCTGAATTTATCAGGTTATCCGCGTGGTAGCGGTTTAAGTACGTCCACAGCGGTCAAGGTGTTGGAACTAATCAGTTCCAAGAATTATAACACAGATGCCAAATCACTGACAGATATTGCGGAAGACCTGTTTCAACTGGAAAACAAAGAATTGAACTGGGCCATAGGCAGACAGGATCAATATTCCATTGTTTTCGGCGGATTTAATTGTTTTGAATGTGGCAATGATTATGCAAAACCCCTTGATATCAAAATTCATAGAGAAACGCTGGAAGCCTTTAAGCAAAACCTGGTTATCATGCATACCGGCGTTTCCAGGAATGCCCAACTAGCCGTTGAACAGGTTTACAATAACCATCACACCGAACAAGGCAAGAAAGCGTTGGACAAGATTTCCGCTTACGGAAAAGCGTTTGCCGAGGCCTTGAAAGAAAAAGATTTTATGAAATGCGCTAGCATCATGGAAAAAAATTTCATGGCACAAAAAGAGTTGGCTTCTGCCTCATCGAGCGAGGAACTGGACAGGATCTATGCGCATGCCAAAAAGCACGGGGCTTATGGAGGTAAAATTTCCGGAGCCGGAGGTGGCGGCGCATTTATCTTTTATTGCGAAGAACCCTCCAGGGTAATTAAAGCTTTAAAAGAAGAATTTCATGATTGCTTTGAAATTGACTTTGATTTTGCCTATAAAAACATCAAGGAACTGAATAAGGTGTGATAGTTTTGTATGAACCCCTCATCAAAGCCTGTTCACAACAAGGACATGAGATAACCATGAGGGCTCCATATGGTTTGAAAAACATAAGTTGGTTTTAGAATTGATTATATATGAAATACAATGGTTTAACATAAAATTTATCTCATATGAATGAGGAAAAAACCATAAGCAGGAAGAAGGAAAGCAACGCGGGGAGGAATAGCTAATGATACGTCTCAACATTTTGAAATTGAGAATTTAATACTTATTTTTGTTTAAAAGGAGTTAACATGACAACAATTATAGTAAAGCCAAGAAATAAAGAGTAAAAGACTCTTCTCACCCACCTGATAAGAAAAATGAATGTTAAGTCAGCGGTGATCGATGAGAATGACAATAACCCGGGTAAGAAATTGTTATATTAGTACAGAAAAGTAAACATGAGACAAATGAAGCAAATCCCCATAAGAAAAGAATTGTTCTGGGATGTTAATATAACAAATCTTGATCCCGATAAGCATAAGCATTTAATCATTGAAAGGGTTTTGAGTTATGGAAATATCGAAGAATTGAAATTCATATTAACTCATTATAAAACAAGTACGATTAAGGAAGAGATAAAAAAAATAGGATACCTTGATCCCAAAACCTATAACTTTGTAATTACATACTTCAACTTAAGTAAAGATCAGCTCAGATGCTATACAAAGAGGCAGTCAGTGAAACAACATTGGAACTGATTAAGGTATTACAGAAAGATTCAAAACTTAAAGGCTTTATACTTGTTGGGGGAACGGCCCTTTCATTACAAATTGGACACAGAATTTCGATCGATATTGATTTCTTCACTCAAGAAAATTTTGATGTGAATGAAATGTTGGAATACCTGGAACAACAATATAGTTTTGAAATGCAGTATTCCCGTAAAAATACTTTAAAAGGGCTTATCAAGGGTGTATTTGTTGATTTCATTTCACATAACTATAAGATGATTGCTCCTACGGTTGAAGAACAAGACATTCAGATGGCCTCGAAGCCTGATATTGCTGCCATGAAGATCAATGCAATTACCGGGGATGGAACAAGGGTAAAAGATTTTATTGATGTTTTTTTCCTTCTGAAAGATTACAGTTTTTCTGATTTAATTCATTATTATAAAGAAAAATATGCAACAAGAAATGATTTTCATGCAGTCAAAAGTCTTACCTATTTTGAAGATATTATCCCGGAAAATTGGCCCATAATGATGAAAGAGAAAGATTTAACGCTTGAAAAGGTGCAAGAAAAAATTGAAGCAGAGAGAGATAAATACCTGAAAAGCCTTACATAAATGATTCGAATCAATGAGTTTTTGTATAATTTCCATATAGATCACATTGATTTGAATATTATATTGAACCAACAAGATAGAAAAAAGATAAATTTTATATTTATAACCAATAAGTAATTTTACATTTAGCAAAGATTAAAAGATGGTTTATAAAAGAATTTCAATGAGCCCTGACCAGATGAGCGATGAACCTTGCATAAGGAATTTAAGAATACCTGTTTCCACTATAATTTCGATGTTTGCACAGGATATTATCTCTTGAAAAAATATTAGCTTATTACCCTGATCCAGAGAAAGAGGATATAATTGAAGCTTTGCAATTTGCAGCGGATGCAGCTAATGAAAAAGAATTATAATATTTGAAAGCAATAGAATTAGAATTAAACCTTTACCATTTACAAAATGATAAATTATAACATTTTCATACAACAGCAAGAGAAATAGCCATGTCAACAGCAGAAAAACTTATTCAAAAAGGAAAACAAGAAGGAATTCAGGAAGGAAAACAGGAAGGAAAAATTGAAACTTCCCTGAAAATGATAAAACAAGGTTTTCAGGATAGCACCATTGAATCCATCACCGGATTAACACAAAACAAAATACAGAAACTAAAAGGGTGAATAGAATCAAATTTTCGTTTCTTGATTTTGAACGCTATTAATCAGTACTTTTATCCCCCGGAGGCATACCCTAGAGGGCAACAGAAACTTGTTGAAGGTTTAATGTTTAATGAAGGACAAAACAACGGTTCAGGGATATACCCCTTCAACATTTTTATCCCCGTAGGTTTACCGTTGGGGGGCAACATTCAACAAATAATCACTAAACAACTCAACAACACCCGATGAACTTCCTCCACCCCACCCCTGAAGACAAATTCATCCTCACCTGCTGCGCCCTCGAGTACAACGAGCGCCACCATGAAGTGATGGACAGCATCGATGCCTCCTTCGACTGGGAATACTTTGCCGCCGAAGGCAACCGCCAGGCCTTTAACCCCTGGATGTACAAGCAATTCAAAAAAAACGACAAACTCAAATCCCTGGTACCCGAAAACATTTACACCAAACTCCAGAACGAATATTACTACACCCTCAACCGCAACACCAAAATATTCAAAGAACTCGAAAACATCCTAAAAATCCTGAATGATGAAGGCATGGATGTAATTCTGCTGAAAGGAGCTTATTTGTTGCCTTTTGTTTATTAGGATTTGGGGGCGAGAAACATGAGTGATCTGGATTTGTTGGTAAGAAAAAGACATATAAATTACTCAAATCAAAGGGATTTAAAATTAAAGAAAAAACACGATCAAGTTGGATGGAAAATAATTATTATTTGTCTCATCATCATATGTTGCCTTTGTATCTTCAAGACGAAATTGGTGTGGAATTACATTATAAATTAAAGATAAACCAATATCTTCTATTTATTGGAGAAAAACAGAGATTGTTTATTTTAATAACGTCAAAACAAACTATTTTTCGTTAGGCTTTAATTTTAATTATTTAAATAATCATTTTTTAAGACATGCAAATTGTGAAAGTAAAAATTTAAAACAATTATTAGATATTTACGTGTTGCAATCAAAAAATTCAAGAAAATATGGAACGATTTTCAATAAAGATATTTTGCAACAACTCGGTTTTTAATTACCGCCTATCAGATATTCATGCAGCTTTAGGCGTAAGTCAGCTAAAACGAGTTGATGAAAACCTGCAGCGACGAAGAGAAATAGCTGCTACTTATGCAAACGCTCTTGCTGATAAACCTTAATTGCATCAGTTTACCCATGTACTCAACATTAACTACCGAAGAATAAAAATTTGTGATAAATTGCATCACTGATTTTTATAGCAATACATGACGGCCATTGGCTAAATGACAATTAAATGACCAGCATAACCGAAATGCAAAACCTCATCCGCGCCGGCGAAAACGAATCCCTGGAATTCAAAAGCAGTTTTAACAACGAACTGATTGAAACACTGGTAGCTTTTGCCAATACTTCAGGCGGAAAAATCATCGCAGGTATCAATCCCGCCGGAGCGATAACGGGTATTTCACTAAATCCTGAGTCAATGCAAAACTGGGTGAATGAAATAAAAAACAAAACCTCACCCTCGTTAATCCCCGATGTGGCATCGGTTCAAACAAACAATAAAACCATAGTTGTTTTCAGCATTCAGGAATACCCTATAAAACCCGTATCTACCCGCGGAAAATACTTTAAGCGCATTGCCAATTCAAACCATTTAATGAGTATTGATGAAATCGCAAACGAACATCTTAAAACCATTAATACAAGCTGGGACTTTTATCCTGATCCCAACCACAGCACAAAACATATTTCTTCCCGGAAAGTGCAGCGTTTTGTTGAGACCATTGAGCAACAAACCCAAAAAAGAATTGAAATGCCCCATATGGATTTTCTGGCAAAACTGGAAATCATACGTGACCATCAACTGACATTTGGCGGCTATCTGTTGTTTGTAAAAGAATACTGCCTGATTAGCGATGTACAAGTAGGGCGTTTTAAGAGCCCGACAACCATTATCGACAGTATTTCGCTGAATACCGATTTGTTTACCGAAGTGGATGAAATAATCGCTTTTATAAAAAAGCACCTGATGGTTGAGTATATTATTACAGGCGACCCCAAACATACTGAGAGCGTTTTGATTATCCGTTAGATGCCATCCGGGAAATCGTGATTAATATGATTGTACATCGCGACTACAGGGACAGCAGTGCCAGCATCATTAAAATATTCGACGACCGGATTGAATTCTTTAACCCCGGTAAACTCTACGGAGGCATAACTATCGATGATTTACTATCAGGCAACTACAGCTCAAAAACCAGGAATAAACTAATTGCAAAAGCATTTAAAGAAGCTGCTTTAATTGAAAGATATGGCTCCGGAATCAAGCGTGTTGTAAATATTTGTGAAGAATATGGCATGAAACAACCTAAATTCGAAGAAGTATTTAATGGCTTTCGGGTTGTTTTATTCAAAGAAAAAACAGATGTCACAAAAGATGTCACAAAAAAAGTCACAAAAGATGTCACAAAAGATAGCAGAAGCCGAAAAATACTTGAACTTATCAAACAAAATCCATCAATAACAACAGGCGAAATTGCATTGCGATTAGAATTAACACCAAGGACTGTTCTCAGGGATATCAATCAATTAAAAAATGAAAACAGGCTCAGGAGAGTTGGTGGCCGAAAAAAAGGAAAATGGATAATCATCGGAAACGACTACAAATGACGCACGAAATGATAATTAAATGACGGCCTAATCCAAATGACCATTAAATGGCGCGAAGCTAATGACAACAAATAGCCAAAAGCCAATTCCATACGACAAACATCGCATCACCAAGGTAAGACATCGATGCGGTGGTTGTAGTGTTTAATTCAATCACTTATTTTCGAGATCTGGGGTATGCACATAAAACATATTAATGAAAAAAGGAACAGGACGGGTTAGGATATCGATAATACCAGATGAACTTCCTCCACCCCACCCCTGAAGACAAATTCATCCTCACCTGCTGCGCC
>CAYFUP010000079.1:0-5762 GCA_964346235.1 uncultured Bacteroidales bacterium
ACATACACTAATCAGTGTAAACCATTGTTTTTAAAGATTTTAATTGTAGCTTAGAACCATTAAATTATGCTTAATTCAATTTGATACATTCATGAACATAAGTCTCAAAGGCAGAAGTTTTACAAAATTATTGGATTATGAGCGGGATGAGGTGGAATATCTTCTTCAGCTGACTTCAAGATTAAAGGCTGATAAAAAGAAAGGCAAAGAAAAGAGAATGCTCGACCGCAAGAATATTGCGCTATTGTTTGAAAAGACGTCCACCCGCACCAGGTGCGCCTTTGAAGTGGCGTCTTATGATCAAGGCGCCGCGGTGACCTATATCAATGCCTCGGATTCCCAGTTTGGAAAAAAAGAATCAGTAAAAGATACGGCCAGGGTGTTGGGCCGCATGTATAACGGAATTGAATTCAGGGGATATTCACAGGACACGGTTGAAATGCTCGCCGAATATTCAGGGGTGCCTGTTTGGAACGGCCTGACAGATGTTTATCACCCGACACAGATTTTGGCTGATTTTTTCACCATGCTGGAGCACAACCATAAAAATTTGGATGAGATGTCACTGGTCTATCTGGGGGATGCCTCTAATAATGTGGCCAGATCCCTGATTGTGGGCTCGGCCATCATGGGAATCGACTTCAGGATAGCTGCTCCAAAGGAATGTCAGCCTGATTTGGATTTGCTTGAGAAATGTCAGGAACTGGGCTCTTATTCGGGATGCAAATTGAATATTAGCGAAGACCTTGATGTCGTCAGCAAAGCGGATTATCTTTATACCGATGTGTGGTTGTCAATGGGAGAGCCTGAATCCAAATGGAATGAAAGGATACAAATGCTTCAACAGTATCAGATAAATGATAAATTGTTAAAGCTGAATGACAATCACGATGTAAAGATCATGCATTGTCTTCCGGCCTTTCACAACCGGGAAACGGTTGTCGGGGAAAGAATTTATCAGAAGTTCGGATTGAAAAGCATGGAAATCACCGATGAAGTATTTGAGTCCAAATCCGCCATAGTTTTTGATCAGGCCGAAAACCGGATGCATAGTATTAAAGCCATCTTGGTGGCGACCATTGCCGGTAAGTATGGATGAAATTATTATGACTTCTTATATCCGCATATGGCAACATAATCACCCCGGTCATATCCTTCTGCTGGCTCTTCCGGAGCATCATCGGAATATGCAGGATGACGGGTCAAAGTCTGCGCAAAGCCCAGGTCTTCGAAACCGGTTTTTTTCATTAATTCGGCTTTCTCCCCTGTTGTCCGCCATATAGCAAGTTTCACAAATTCTATGGGATAGGGTGATTTGGGATGCACTCCCTTCAGCATGGGATGATCCCATGTATTTAATGATTTTGCAAGGTTGTAAAGCAAACCGTAAGCACTTTCTTTTGGAATGTCAATAACGACTAATCTGCCTCCGATATTCAGGGCTTGGTAGGCCTTTATAAAAGTGGCTTCAAGGTCATCAATATATCCGGGTGTACCATTGAATAAGATGGTGTCATATTGTTGGTTTCCGAAATCAGCTTTTTCAGCGGTGTCAACATCGACCTCCATTCCTCTTTTCCTGGCAATTTTCGCCATGTCTTCAGAAGGCTCAATTCCTTTTTTAATGGTTATGTTGTGGTTTTCTTTTAAAATGTATTCAAACAATCCGCTTCCACATCCCACAGAAAGAATATTTCCCGGGTTATTCAGGAAATAAGCCACCAGCTTTACTTCAGATTGCAGTACATTAGGGTTCTCCATAAACCATGCATCATATTTCTCTGCATACTGATCAAATCCGTTTTTTGTCATAATTATATCATTTAAATTTCAATAAAAAAAAGCCGCTTCATAAGGCATGAAACGGCTTGCGTGTATAAACGTATCTTATCTTCGGAAGATAACCGTTTCCCTGCGCTGTTATTATACATCTCAGGTTCCAGGGGTATTATCTCAGCTTGCCGAGCAAGCACCCCCAACAGTACAATGACAAATATAAACAAATTTTTTGTATTATTTTCGTGGAAAGGATAATCGCTGATTATCAAAAACCTTTAAAATATTCTGCCAATGAACCCCTCAATAAAGCCCGTTTACAAAGGATATAAAGTTAGTATATGAATGAGTTTACGAGCTCGATGAAGGCAAATGAGCTTGCAGGTTCTCCGGAGGCAAATAATTATGAGGGCTCCATACGGTTTGAAACATGAAAGTCAGTTATAAAATTGATTATTTATTTGAAATACAATTATTTTAATTTAAAATTTATCTCGTATGCATGTTTATGTTTCCAGTATTGCGGATGAGCTTAATGTATCAGTCCAGCAGGTGACCAACACCATAAAACTGCTTGAAGAAGGCAGTACCATTCCTTTTATCAGCAGGTACCGAAAAGAAAAGACCGGTCATTTGGATGAGGAGAAGATCATGGCCATCAAAAATGGCAGTGAAAAGTTCAAACAGCTTGCGTCCAGAAAGCAATTCATTTTAGAAAGTATTGAAAAACAAGGCAATATGACAGGTGCCTTAAGAAAAGCCATCCATGATGTTACATCAATGAATGAGTTAGAAGATATATACCTTCCGTTTAAACCAAAAAAACGCACGAGGGCTTCAATGGCCAGGGAAAAAGGACTCGAACAGCTGGCCGGGACATTGATGAAACAGCGTGACGATGATTTGAGCGTCATAGCAAAAAAGTTTTTGAATGATAAAGTCAAAACCATCGATGAGGCAATATCCGGGGCAAAAGACATCATGGCCGAATGGGTGAATGAACATTCAAAAACGCGACAAAACCTGCGAAAATTATTTGAACGTTCTGCCTTTCTCACTTCAAAGCTGATAAAAGGCAAAGAGGATGAAGGGGAAAAGTACCGGGATTATTTCAGTTTCAGTCATGAACTTAAAAAATGTCCCTCGCACCGGCTAATGGCTATATTCAGGGGAGAACGGGAAGGAGTTTTAAGAACCTCTGTCGAACCGGATGAAGAAAAGGCATTAAACATCCTTGAAAAACAATTTCTGAAAGCAGAAAATGATGCTGCCGGGAAAGTTTATGCGGCGCTTAAAGATGCTTATAAAAGGCTTCTTCAACCCTCTCTTGAAAACGAGTTTAAACACCGGACCAAAGAAGAGGCTGATAAAACGGCCATCAGGGTATTTGCCGATAACCTCCGTCAGCTGTTGCTGATGCCGCCACTTGGACAGAAAAGAATCCTGGCCCTTGATCCAGGATTTCAATCGGGTTGTAAATTGGTTTGTCTCGATGAACAGGGAAATTTGCTGCACAATGAAAACATTTATCCCAATGCCCCCCAAAAAGAAACCCGGAAGTCAGCCAAAAAAATATCCTCCCTGGTCGAGGTATTTCATATTGAAGCCATTGCCATAGGAAATGGAACGGCCGGAAGGGAAACAGCAGATTTTGTTAAGAAAGTCAGGTTTGACCGTGATGTGCAGGTTTTTATTGTTGATGAAAGCGGGGCATCTGTTTATTCTGCTTCTAAGATTGCCCGGGAAGAATTTCCGGATTATGATGTGACTGTGCGGGGAGCAGTTTCCATTGGAAGACGGCTAATGGATCCTCTGGCAGAGCTGGTTAAGATTGATCCCAAATCCATTGGCGTGGGTCAGTATCAGCATGATGTGAACCAAAAACATTTACAGCAAAGCCTGAATCAGGTGGTAGAAAGCTGTGTAAACCTGGTTGGGGTGAACCTTAATACATCCAGCGCTCACCTGTTAAGATATATCTCCGGATTAAGTCCGCAGCTGGCAGCCAATATCATTGAATGGCGCAGAAACAATGGACCATTCCAATCCAGGGAACAATTGAAGCAGGTCCATCGTCTTGGTGAAAAAGCTTTTGAGCAGTCTGCAGGTTTTTTGCGCATTCCCGGTGCAGA
Organism: uncultured Bacteroidales bacterium; assembly: GCA_964346235.1. GTDB lineage: Bacteria > Bacteroidota > Bacteroidia > Bacteroidales > CAYFUP01 > CAYFUP01. Next base: position 3,909 of record CAYFUP010000079.1, read on the forward strand.
AAATCCATTGGACAATACCGCTGTTCATCCTGAAAGTTATCATATTGTAAAGAAAATGGCGAAGGACCTCCATGCGTCCATTCAGGAGATGATTAATAATGAAGGGGTGCTGAATAAAATAGACCATGAAAAATATCTTGAAGAGGATACCGGACTGGCGACCATCAGGGATATCATAGCCGAATTAAGAAAATCCGTACCTGATCCGCGTCAAAAAGCCAAAGTATTTGAATTCTCCAGGGATGTATTTACTATAGCGGACTTAGAAGTGGGCATGATCCTTCCGGGAATCGTAACCAACATAACAAATTTCGGAGCTTTTGTGGATATTGGTGTTAAACAGAACGGACTCATTCATATATCCAATATGGCAGATCGTTTTGTCCGCGACCCAAATGAAATTGTACATTTGCATGAACATCTGATGGTCAAAGTAATTGATGTGGATGCAGCAAGAAACCGGATTCAGTTATCTTTAAAGGAAGCCCCACAAAATCAATAAGATACCCATACTTAACGAATATCTGGCAATGGATGTATCGAATGAAAACATCGACAAATATCGTTTATAGGTAAGGAAATATAACAAAACGCATTTCGTTTATAAGAAGAATTAAAATAGATATAAATCAGTATCAATTTTTATTCAGGCAAATAAAGCCATTCGTTAATGATCATTATAAATAATCATGATGACTGTCATTCTGTTGGCTCTATATTTGTATTGGGAATGGGAAATATGTCCGCTTTCATGTGTAAAAAGTACTAAAAGGAGATAAAACAATGGGGTGCGATAATTGTCCTGCAAAGGATATCAAGAATAAGGTGCTGGATAATGAAAATCTCGATAAAGAAAACATAGAATATGCCTGCAATGATAAACTGACCACTTATAATTGGCTGAATGATATTCCGGATGATTTGAACAATTCAAATATTGTTGAAATCAAATTTAAAAATACGAGGAAGGAATTCTATTATAATCCTCACAACTTACGTCTGAAGGTTGGCGATTATGTGGTGGTGGATTCTTCACCGGGATATGATTTGGGTGTTGTTTCATTGACCGGCAGGTTGGTTCAGCTTCAAATGAAAAAAAAAGGCGTGAATCAGGAATTGTCGGGAATGAATCCGGTCATCAGAACTGCCAAAGAAAGGGATCTGGAGAAATGGGCTGAAGCAAAAACCAGGGAAAGGTTGGCATTGAAGCGCGCCAGGGAATTCGTGAGACAACTCAGTCTGGATATGAAAATTGGGGATGTGGAATACCAGGCCGATAGAAACAAGGCCACCTTTTATTATATCGCAAAGGGGAGGATTGATTTTCGTGAATTGATAAAGAAATTAGCCAAGGAATTCAGGGTTCGCATTGAAATGAAACAAATCGGGGCTCGCCAGGAGGCCGGAAGGATAGGTGGAATCGGATCCTGTGGCAGGGAATTGTGTTGCTCAACCTGGCGTACAAAGCTTACGTCTGTTTCATCAGAAGCAGTCAGATATCAGGATTTGCCGGCCAATGCGCATAGACTTGCGGGGCAATGTGGTAAATTGAAATGTTGTCTGATGTATGAATTAGAAACCTACCTGGATGCCCGTGAGGATTTTCCGGCTGAACTATTGGAACTGGAAACCAAGAAGGGCATTGCTTATCAGTATAAAACCGATGTGCTTCAAAAAACCATCTGGTATTCCTATGAAAAAGACTCACCCGTCAATTTGGTTCCATTGTCGATTGACCAGGTGAGGGCCATAATTATGATGAACAAAAAAGGACAACTGGCTCAAGAATTGAGTGTTGAATCTCAAAAGGATTTGGAAGGGTAGTTTGAGTCCTCCTATTTGCCCGTCATCATT